>JALZBI010000422.1 GCA_030947565.1 Actinomycetota bacterium | reverse complement strand
ATGTTGCGCTCCTGGCGGCCGTAGGCCTGGGAGACGCGCACGCCCGACACGCTCTCCTGCAGGTTGGCGTTCACCGTGGCGATGCGCTCTCGCGCCGTGCCGTAGGCGCGATCGGACAGACGTCGGAACCAGATGGTGGCGGCCACCAGCGGCACGAGCACCGTGCATGTGGCCAGCCACAGCTCCACGTTCATGACCATGAGGACCACCGTCACGCCCATAAGGGTCAACAGGGCGACGACACCGGTGATCAGACCGTTCTGCAGCAGCGTGGACAGGGCCTCCACGTCGGTGGTCATGCGGGTCATGATGCGCCCGGCCATCTCCCGCTCGTAGTAGTCGATCCCCAGTCGCTGGAGGTGGGCGAAGATGCGGATCCGCAGGGCGAACAGAAGTCGTTCGGCGGTCCGGCCGGTGTAGCGCTGCAGGGCCCACGTGTCGACCCAGTCGGCCAGCACGAGGGCCAGGAACGCCGCGGTGACGATCCACAGTCCGCTCTGCGAGCGAGCCACCACGCCGCGATCGATGCCCGCGCTGACCAGGGCGGGACCGGCGAGCGTGGCCAGGGTGTCGAGAACGACGAGGACCAGCCCGCCCACGAGCGGCCACCGGTAGGGCCGCAGGAACCGGCTGAGGGTGAACCCGGGATCGGCCTGCGACTCGTGGACCACGTCGATCTCGGGATGGTCGAGCGATGGTGGCAGAGCGGCCACCGCCGCCAGCAGGTCCGGGGTCGGGGCCAGGACCATCTGGTCACCGCCACGTCCCGCCCCCATGCCTCCCCCACCGAGCCCACCGCCACGCGCCGACGACACGAGGGCGCCCCGCATCGCTTGACCGGCGACCGGCGCAGCACGCCGCGCCGCCTCCGTCCCCGTTACCTCGGGTGCCGCCCAGGCCGACGGTGTCACGACTCCGGGGAGGGCAGCAACCGAGTCCCTGTCATCCGAGTCGGCGTCGTCGGTAGCCACCTCGTCGAGGCCCGAACCGGGTCCCGCCAGCAAAAGGCGGTAGAGGCGGCACCGGCCGAGAAGCTCGTCGTGTGTTCCGATATCGACGACCGTTCCGTTGTCGATCACCGCGATGCGATCAGCCAGGCGCAGCGTCGACCGGCGGTGGGCCACCAACAGCGTCGTCCGGCCCCGCATGAGTCGACGGAGGGTGGCGTGGATCTCCTCCTCCACGCGCGAGTCGATGGCCGACGTGGCATCGTCGAGCACCAGCACCCGGGGGTCGGTGAGTAGGGCCCGAGCCAGGGCCAGGCGTTGACGCTGGCCGCCCGACAGAGTGAGGCCCCCCTCGCCCAGGTGGGTCTGGTAGCCCTCGGGGAGGGTGGTGATGAAGTCGTGGGCCTCGGCAGCACGCGCGGCGGCCACCACCTCCTCCTCGGTGGCGTCGGGACGGCCGTAGGCGATGTTGGCCGCCGCCGTGTCGGAGAACAGGAACGACTCCTCGAACACCACCCCGATCTGTCGACGGAGCGAGTCGAAGGTGGTGTCACGCACGTCGATGCCGTCGAGGCGCACACTGCCCGACTGCACCTCGTAGAAGCGGGGCAGGAGCAGGGAGATGGTGGACTTGCCCGACCCCGAGGGGCCCACCAAGGCAAGTGTCTCGCCTGCTCGTACGGTAAGGTCGAAGCCGCATAGCACCGGTTCGGAGCGCAGGTAACCGAAGGTCACGTCGTCGAACACGACGTCGCCGGTGACCGGCGACAGCACCTGGGCATCGGCTCGCTCCACCACGATCGGCGTGGAGTCGAGCAGTTCGAAGATGCGCTCGGCCCCGGCCCGGGCCTGCTGGGCCACTACGGTAAGGGCGGAGAGCATGCGTACTGGCGCGACCAGCTCGAGCAGGTACGACGAGAAGGCCAACAGGGTGCCGATACTGAGCCGGTGGTGCAGCGCCAACCACCCGCCCAGGGCGAGCACGGCGACCTGTCCGAGGGCGGGCACCGTCTGCAGGGCGGCGCCGAACCGGGCCTGGATGCGCACCGCCCGCAGACGAGAGGAGAACAGGTCCTCCGACGTGGCCACCAGGCGATCGAGCTCGCGCTGCTCCTGGCCGAAGCCCTTCACCACCCGCACGCCCGACACGGCCTCGTCCACCACGCCGGCGACCTCGCCGGCCCGTTGCTGGGCATCCCACGCGGCGGGAAAGACGGTGGTGCGCAGGCGCAGGGCCACCACGAGGATCACGGGAACGACAACCAGCGTCACCAGGGTGAGCAGGGGTGAGAGCACGGTCATGATCACCAGGGAGACGGCGAGCATGACCAGGTTCCCGCTCATCAGCGGCAAGAAGGCCAGCAGGCCTTGCACCAGGCCCACGTCGGCGCCGGCGCGCGACACCAACTGGCCCGTCTGGAAGTCGTCGTGACGGGCGAAGTCCAGGCGCTGGAGACGCTCGTAGATGTCGTTGCGCAGATCGAACTGGACGGCCAGCGCAACCCGTCCGCCGACGAACCGACGCAGGTAGGCAACGGCGAAGCGGAAGAGCCCGGCGGCCGTCAACAGGACCAGCCAGGGGACGAGGGACTGACCTCCGCCCGAGATCACATCGTCGACGATGACTTTTTCGATGACCGGCGTGAACGCCGACACGGAGAGGCCGGCAACGGCGGCACCGAAGGCCCAGAAGACGTCCCGGCGATGAGCGCCCAGATATGGCCCTAGACGGCGGATCCAGCCCACCGTGGACACCTCATCCCCCTTTGGAGGCG
>JALZBI010000421.1 GCA_030947565.1 Actinomycetota bacterium | reverse complement strand
GATCGCCAGCGGCTGCGACCGGCGCTGCGCCTTCTGCGCGATCCCGATGTTCCGCGGCGCGTTCCTGTCCCGCCGGCCCGCCGACGTGCTGGCCGAGGCGCGCTGGCTGGCGGGGGAGGGCGTACGCGAGGTGTTTCTCGTCAGCGAGAACTCCACGTCCTACGGCAAGGACCTCGGAGACCTGACCCTGCTGGAGTCGCTGCTGCCCGAGCTGGCCGCCGTCGACGGCATCGATCGGGTGCGCGTCTCCTACCTGCAGCCGGCCGAGATCCGTCCGGGCCTGCTGCGGGCGATGGCCGAGACGCCGGGCGTCGTGCCCTACTACGACATCTCGTTCCAGCACGCGTCCGAGCCCCTCCTGCGCCGGATGCGCCGGTTCGGCAGTCGAGAGGCGTTCCTCGACCTGCTGGGCCGGGTCCGGGCCAGCGACCCGCAGGCGGGCATCCGCACCAACGTCATCGTCGGGTTCCCCGGTGAGACCGAGACCGACGTCGCCGAGCTCGAGGCCTTCCTCGGCGCGGCGCGGCTCGACGTCGTGGGCGTCTTCGGCTACTCCGACGAGGACGGCACCGAGGCCGAGACCTTCGACGCGAAGCTACCGGACGCCGTCGTCGCCGAGCGGGTCGACCGGTTGACCTCTCTCGTCGAGGAGCTGACCTCACGGCGCGCCGAAGAGCGCGTCGGCGAGCAGGTGACGGTGCTGGTGGAGGAGCTGTCCGAGGCTGACGGCGATCTCGAGGTCACGGGACGCACCGGCTACCAGGGGCCGGACGTCGACGGCACGACGACCGTCCTGCTGGAGCCGGGTGACCCGGTGCCGGCGGTCGGCGACCTGGTGCCGGTCACCATCGTCGACAGTGTCGGGGTCGACCTCGTCGGGCGCCGGCGATGACCCCCACCGACCCCCCCGCGGTCGGACGGCGGGCGCCGAGCGCCTGGAACCTCCCCAACTACCTCACCGTCGCCCGGTTCCTCCTCGTCCCCGTCTTCGGCTGGCTGCTGCTGGCCGGCGACGGTCACGTGTGGGGCTACCGCCTGGCCGCTCTCGCGGTCTTCCTCCTGGCCATGGTCACGGACAGCATCGACGGCGACCTGGCGCGTCGGCGTGGACTCGTCACCGACTTCGGCAAGGTCGCCGACCCGATCGCCGACAAGGCCCTGATGGGCATGGCCCTCATCGGTCTGTCCCTCATCGGCCTCGTGCCGTGGTGGGTGACCGGCGTGATCCTGCTCCGTGAGGTGGGCATCACGGTCATGCGGTTCGTCGTCATCCGGCACGGCGTCATGCCCGCCGGCCGCGGCGGGAAGGCCAAGACCGCCCTGCAGGCGGCGGCGGTGGGGCTCCTGATCTTCCCGCTCGAGTCGCTGCCCGGGTCAGGGGTGTGGCTGACCGCGGCCTACGTCGTGCTCGCCGCGGCCCTGGTGGTCACGGTCGTCACCGGCGTCGACTACCTCGTCAAGGCCCGGCGCCTCGTGGCCACCAGCGCCCGCACCGCGGCGGCTCAGGCGGCCCGCCGGGCGGCGCGCGACGGCAGCCACCCGGGAGGAGCAGGCAGCGCATGACCGACCTGGTCGGCCGCCTCGCCCGGCGGGGCGAGAGCGTGGGCTGTGCCGAGTCGCTGACCGGCGGGCTGGTCGTGGCCCGCCTCATCGAGACGCCGGGGGCGTCGGCCGTTGTGCGTGGCGGACTGGTGACGTACGCCACCGACCTCAAGGGCGCGCTGTTGGGCGTCGACACTGCGCTGCTCGCGGAGCACGGGGCGGTGGACCCGGAGGTGGCCCGGCAGATGGCTCTGGGCGCGCGGCGGGTGCTCGGGGCCGACTGGGGGCTGGCGACAACCGGAGCTGCAGGCCCCGGTGCGGAGGACGGGATGCCGGTGGGCTGCGTCTTCGTGGCCGTGGCTGGAGGGCCCGCCGATGGTCCGAGTGACGCTTCGAGAGCCGGTTCGACCGGTGCCGATAGCGATGGCGGTGTCGTCATCGTGGAGCGGCACGACCTGGCGGGCGGCCGTGCGGAGGTGCGTTCCGGTGCGGTGGACGTGGTCCTCGACCTGCTCCGCCGTCGCCTCGACGCGGCGGCGGAAGGTCTGCGCCCGTCCGCGCGTTGACCCCGACAGCGCCGCTGGAGCACTGTCCGCCCTCGGCGGAACCAACCGGCGGCGGCCGCGAGGGACGGGTTAAGGTGGACACGAAGGAACGACGGAAACGGGTGAGGAGGGTCTGGATGGTTCTGCTGCGACGTGAGCTGGGTGACGTGCTCCGTGAGGAGCGGCAGCATCAGGGCCGCACCCTGCGCGAGGTGTCCCAGTCGGCCTCCGTCTCCCTGGGCTACCTCAGTGAGGTCGAGCGCGGCGAGAAGGAAGCCTCCTCAGAGCTGCTCGGCTCCATCTGCAGCGCACTGGGCCTGCCCCTCTCTGACATCCTGCGCGAGGTCTCGACGCGGGTGGCCCGCACCGAGGCGATGAGCGCCCCGGTCGCGCTCCCGGTCGCCCCTCGCCGCGCGGGCTCGGTCATCGCCTCTGCCGCCTGACACCACAGCTGCCCGTCTCGATGCTGCAGACTGACCCATGGCCAGGCTCGCGTCGCTGACCTGTCGGTGGCTGTCGGTGGCTGTCGGTGCCTTTCCGCGCCTTCCGGTGCCGCTGCTCGGCCCGCTCGTCGTCGCATCGTTGGGTCGCCGACCGGTTCTGCGTGCTCAGAGATGAAGGTCGACATCGACGCCCCCAC
>JALZBI010000420.1 GCA_030947565.1 Actinomycetota bacterium | reverse complement strand
TCGTCGGCCAGTGGGCGCGAGGCACCGGCGACGTCGAGGCGCTGGCCGTCGCCGCGGCGGGCGGCCGCGCGGCATACCTCGACGTCAGGACGCTCGACGAGCCGGCCGAGCAGGCGGTCGCCGACTGGCTGGCCGACCCCGCACGGCCCAAGGCGATGCACGACGCCAAGGGCCCCTCGCACGCCCTCATCGCGCGGGGCTGGCCCCTGGCCGGGGTGACGAGCGACACGGCGCTCGCCGCCTACCTCGTCAAGCCCGACCAACGGGTGTTCGACCTGGCCGACCTGTCCCTGCGGATGCTGCACCGCGAGCTGAGGAACGACACCGACCCGCACGGCCAGGGGATGCTGGAGTTCGGCAGTGACGAGGCCGAGCAGGGTGACGACGCCGAGGCCGGCGCCGCCATGGTCACGGCCAAGGCCGTTCTCGAGCTGGCCGACGCGCTCGACACCGAGCTGGAGCGCACCGGCGGGGTCGAGCTGCTCCGCGACGTCGAGCTGCCGCTGGTGGGGGTGCTCGCGGCGATGGAACGGTCGGGCATCGCCGTCGACGTCGCGGCCCTCGAGGCTCTGCAGAAGGACTTCGACGACCAGGTCGTGCGCGCCCAGCAGGACGCCTGGGAGGCCATCGGCGACGACACCGTCAATCTCGGCTCGCCGAAGCAGCTGCAGGAGGTGCTGTTCGGGCGGCTCAACCTGCCGAAGACCAAGCGCACCAAGACCGGCTACACGACCGACGCCGACGCGCTCAACGAGCTGGGTCGCAAGGTCGACAACCCGTTCCTGCAGGGGGTGCTGGGGTTCCGTGACGCTGCCCGGCTGCGGGCGACCGTCGAGGGGCTGCTCAAGTCGGTCGCCGAGGACGAGCGCGTCCACACCACCTACATCCAGACCATCGCCGCAACCGGCCGGCTCAGCTCGACCGACCCCAACCTCCAGAACGTGCCGATCCGCACCGAGGAGGGGCGCCGCATCCGCACGATGTTCGTCGTCGGCGACGGCTACGAGTCGCTGATGTCCGTCGACTACAGCCAGATCGAGATGCGGGTGATGGCCCACCTGTCCGGCGACGAGGGTCTCATCGAGGCCTTCCGGTCGGGGGAGGACCTGCACAGCTTCGTGGGCTCACGGGTGTTCGGCGTGGGCGTCGACGAGGTCACCGCCGCCCAGCGCAGCAAGATCAAGGCGATGTCCTACGGCCTGGCCTACGGGCTCTCCGCCTTCGGCCTCTCCAAGCAGCTGACCATCGGCACCAGCGAGGCGGCGGGGCTGATGGACGAGTACTTCGCCCGCTTCGGCGGGGTCCGCGACTATCTGCGCGAGCTGGTCGGCGAGGCCCGGGGCAACGGCTACACCGCGACGATGCTCGGCCGCCGCCGCTACCTGCCCGACCTGACGAGCGACAACCGGCAGCGCCGGGAGATGGCCGAGCGGATGGCCCTCAACGCGCCCATCCAGGGCTCCGCGGCGGACATCATGAAGGTGGCGATGCTGGGCGTCGACCGGGGGCTGCGCGACGCCGGCGCCCACTCCCGGATGCTGCTGCAGGTGCACGACGAGCTGGTCCTCGAGATCGCGGCCGGCGAGTGCGACGACGTGGAGAAGCTGGTCCGGCACGAGATGGGGCACGCCGTGGAGATGGACGTGCCGCTCGACGTCAGCGTCGGCGTGGGCCGCTCCTGGCACGACGCCGCGCACTGACGTGCTGCCGGGCGGGATCGTCGAGCCACGCACCGAGCGGCTGTGGCTGCGGCAGTGGCGTGACGCCGACTGGCCGCCCTTCGCCGCCCTCAACGCCGACCCCGAGGTCATGCGCCACTTCCCGTCGACCCTCGACGAACGGGAGTCCAACGCCCTGGCCTACCGGTCTGCGGCCCGGATCGAGGTCGACGGTTATGGCATCTGGGCGGTCGAGGTCGTCGCCTCGGGCGAGTTCGTCGGCTTCGTCGGGCTGAACCGACCGATGTGGGACGCGGCCTTCACCCCGTGTACGGAGGTGGGCTGGCGGCTCGTCCGCTCCGCCTGGGGTCGTGGCTACGCCACGGAGGCCGCCCGCGCCGCCCTCGACGTCGCGTTCGGCCCGGTGGGGCTCCACGAGGTGGTGTCGTTCACCGCGGTCGGCAACACCCGCAGCCGGGCGGTGATGCAACGCCTCGGCATGACGCATACCGAGGACTTTGACCATCCCCGGATGCCGGGAGGTCACCCGTTGCGGCGCCACGTCCTCTACCGGCTGTCCGCCGCCGACTGGGCCAGGGGGGACGTAGCGACACAGACGGCTAGGCCTTCTCGGTGACGAAGATGGCCGTGCCGGGGATGAGCTGACCGCGCAGCTGCGACCACCCGGCCCACGTGTCGAGGTGGTCGTCGGGCCACTCGGGCTCGACGACGTCGACGACCCGCAGGCCGGCCGTCGTGATCTCCCGGACGCGGTCGCCGAAGGTGCGGTGGTGTTCGACGTAGGTGGCCCGTCCGGACGGGTCCTGCTCCACGTAGGCGGTGCGGTCGAAGTACGACTGGGTCACCCGCAGCCCCTGCTCACCGGGGTGGTCAGGCATCGCCCAGCGGATCGGGTGGGTCGTCGAGAAGACGAACCGACCACCAATCCGCAGGACCCGGGCCGCTTCGCGCATGACCGCTCCGGAGTCGGCGACGAACGGCACCACGCCGTAGGCCGTGAAGACGACATCCAACGACGCGTCGGCGAAGGGGAGGGCGGCGCCGTCGGCCT
>JALZBI010000419.1 GCA_030947565.1 Actinomycetota bacterium | reverse complement strand
ACCCGCAGCAGGTCGCGACGGCCCGGATGGCGGGGGCGCAGGGGGCCGTCGCCGCTCCCTTCCCCGGCCATGGCCCGATCATGGCACGGCGCACCCACCAGCCCCGCTCGCTACAGTGGCTGTTCAGTCGAGAACAGGGAGGTGCACCGTGAGCGAGGACATCGCCGGGGCGCTCGCCACCCCTCTCGCTGGCCGCGGCCTGGTCTGCGTCGATGCGACCGCCGCCCCCGCCGGCCCGCACCGCGTGCTGCGCGTCCTGGTCGACCGCGACGTCCAGGCGCTCGACCCGTCCGACACGACCAGCCGGATAGCGCCCCTCACCCTCGACGAGGTCGCCGAGGCGACCGGGATCGTGGGGCAGGCGCTCGACGACAGCGGGCTCATGGGGGAGCGGCCCTACACGCTCGAGGTCAGCTCGCCCGGGGTCGGGCGACCGCTGACGGGGTATGCCGCGTTCCGCCGCAATGTGGGCCGGCTCGTCACGGTGACCCTCACCACGGGTGAGTCGGCCACTGCCAGGGTGCAGGCCGTGACCCTCGACGATCTCCGGGTGGAGGTCCCCGCGGGGCGGAAGACGCCCGCGCAGCAGCGGACCATCCCGCTCCAGCGGGTGCGGTCGGGTGCGGTGCAGGTGGAGTTCAGCCGCGCCGACGACCCAGCTGACGCCGACGTGCAGGACTCGCAGGACGTGCAGGACTCGCAGGAAGAGGAGGAGTGGAGCCACTCTCCCTCCGCTCCTGCGGCGGGAGAGAAGGACTGATGGATATCGACGTCGCTGCCCTGCGGGCGCTGGAGCGCGAACGGGACATCAGCCTCGACGTGCTCATCCCGGCGATCGAGCAGGCCCTGCTCGTGGCGTACCACCGCACCGACGGGTCGTTCAAGATCGCCCGGGTGCAGCTCGACCGCAAGACCGGCCACGTCATCGTCTGGGCTCGGGAGGAGGGCGACCTGCTGCCCGCCGACGAGGGCGAGCGTCCGGAGCGCGACGTCCCAGGACCCGAGTTCGACGATACGCCAGCCGGTTTCGGCCGGGTCGCCGCGGCGACGGCACGCCAGGTCATCGTCCAGCGCCTGCGTGACCTGGAGGACGAGCAGATCCTCGGCGACTTCAAGGGACGCGAGGGTGACGTCGTCTCCGGGGTGATCCAGCAGAGCCCCGATCCGCGGCACGTGCTCGTCGACTTCGGCGCCGTGGAGGGCATCCTCCCGCTCGCCGAGCAGGTGCCGGGTGAGCGCTACCGACACGGCGACCGGCTGCGCTGCTACGTCGTGAGTGTCAAGCGCGGTCCCCGCGGACCGCTGATCGGGCTGTCGCGCACCCACCCCAACCTCGTGCGCACCCTTTTCCGGCTCGAGGTGCCGGAGATCGCCGACGGCACCGTCGAGATCGCCGCCCTCGCCCGCGAGGCCGGGCACCGGACCAAGGTCGCCGTGCACGCCAAGGTGCCGGGGGTCAACGCGAAGGGGGCGTGCATCGGTCCGATGGGCGCCCGCGTGCGCGCCGTGATGACCGAGCTGCACGGTGAGAAGATCGACATCGTCGACTTCTCACCGGACGCGGCGACGTTCGTCGGCGCGGCCCTGTCGCCCGCCCGGGTGCAGAAGGTCGAGATCGTCGACCTGGCGGCCCGCGCCGCGCGGGTGACGGTGCCGGACTACCAGCTGTCGCTGGCCATCGGCAAGGAGGCGCAGAACGTGCGCCTGGCGGCCAAGCTCACCGGGTGGCGCATCGACATCCGCTCCGACACCCAGCCGGTCGACACCGACGGCGACTCCGCGACGGGGCCGAGCCGGTCCGGCCCGCGAGACCGACCGGCAGCGGGACGACCGGCGTCCGGACGGACGCGCACCGGCCCGCCCCCAGCGGCCGACCGCCCCCGGTAGATCTCGGGTAGACTTGAGGGCGACCGACCGGACTGGACCCCGTGACCGGACACCCACGCGTACCTGTGTGGGATGCCGGCGCACGGATAGCTGGTCGGCACTCCTGCGAGTGGTCGCGGTGAGGAACGAGTCCGGCGGCGACGCCAGGCTCGTCCCGGACCCGTGGCACCGGTTGCCCGGACGTGGCGCATGGCTGCACCCGAGCATCGGATGCTTCGAGCAGGCGGTTCGCCGTCGAGCGTTCGCCCGGGCCCTGCGGCTGTCCAGCGGGGTGGACACCACGCCGGTGGCCCACCACCTCGTGGCCCTGTCGTCAGGAACACCGGAACAACCAGCACCACCCCATCCACCCATCGACTACGAGCGACCAACCGAAGGCGGGTCAGACGCTGATGAGCACTCGATGAGCACTCAGCAATGAGCAAGCCCCACAACCAGGTCTGACCCGAGGGAACTCCTCCCGGGTCGGACCACCCGAAGAGGAGAAACGTGGCCAAGGTCCGTGTCTATGAGCTCGCCAAAGAGCTCGGCGTCGAGAGCAAGACGCTTTTGACCTATCTCAAGGACAAGGGCGAGTTCGTCCGGTCGGCATCGTCGACCATCGAACCCCCAGTCGTCCGCACCATCAAGGAGACGTTCCCCGCGGAGCTGCGTGGGGGTCACGGCTCGAGCAACGGCGGCGCCGTGAACGGCGCCCCGTCCACAGCCGGAAACGGCGCGGCTCCGGCCGCTCCCTCGGACCGTCCCTCATCGGCCCCCGCCGCGGCCGCGGCTCCGGCTCCCGCGCCGGCCCTGACCCCCAGCACGCCGACCTCAGCGCCGGCTGCTCCGAGTGCGCCGGCCCCGGT
>JALZBI010000097.1 GCA_030947565.1 Actinomycetota bacterium | reverse complement strand
CGGCGAGGACGGCAGAGGTATGACGCAGATCGTGGAACCGAAGATCGGGTCGGCCAGCGGCTATGCGGGCCGGGATCCAGGCGACGTGGTAGAAGTTGCCGTGGGTCCAGTACTGGCCGTGGACGGTTGTGAAGAGCAGGGCGTTGCGGCCCTTGCCGACGTGGGAATTGAGATGGTGCTCGAGGGGTGGCTTGACATGCGGCGGGATGGCGACGGTTCGGACGCCGGCTTCAGACTTGGGTCGACCGACGACCTCCAGCCGGTCGATGCGCACGACAGCCCGCCGGATGTGGATCGTCCCGGCATCGAGCTCGATGTCGCTGCGCCGCAGTTCAAAGACCTCCCCGAAGCGCAGAGCGCACCACGCGGCGAGCAGGACCGCGGCTTTGAGATTGTCCTGGGTCGCAGTGACTAGTGCCGCTAGCTCACCGAGGGACGCCGGCCGGATCGCGCGACGTCGCCGGGTGACGCCGGCTCCGCGGATGGCGCACGGGTGAGGTCCGGGGTAGATGCCTTCGTCGATGGCTTGCTCGAACAGCGACCGGAGCAGCGCGTAGGCATGGGCCCGCTGGGTGACCTGCTCTGCGGGGAGACTGCCGTACCACGTGTTGACGTCCGCCCGGCGTAGCTCGTGCAGGGTCTTGTGGCCCAGCTGTGGCCCGATGACCCGCTCCATAAGTCCTTCGTACAGCTTGACGGTGCGCGGTCTGAGCGACTCTCCCCTCACCCGACGCCTGGGGATCGCCTCGGCCGCGAAGGCCTTGAGGGTGCGGGCAGTGCGGGACGCGTTGCGGACGGTGGGCGGTAGCCACCGGTCGGTCTCGATCAGCCGGCGCTCCTGCGCGAGCCATCCCTCGGCGTCGATGCGGGCCTGGAACGTCTTTGGGCCGACGTATCGGGCGAGGCCGGGGCCGAGATAGCTGGCTTGGTAGCGCTTGGACGGCAACCGTCGGATGGCCCCGAAACCGCGTCGGCCTGTCGCCATCCTGTCCGCCTTTCGTGCAACATGCGTGCAACAGTGGAGTGTCCCCGTGTCCTGTCGTGTCCACGTGTGTCCACAACGAAACCCGCTGTCTAGCAACCATACTCGCGGCTTCTCCGCTTCGCTACGCATGCGTGAATTTCCCGCATTAGGCAGTTTCGAATCCTGCCGGGGGCACTGACAAGCCGGACGCCGCATGCGGTGTCCTCAAGGCCGCGTGTCCCTGCGTGCGAACGGGTGCGCGATGCGCCCTGCTGGCGGTCCGCTCATCGGGACTGGAAGGACATCGACATGGTCGTCTTGGCAATCATCCTCATCGTCATCGGCCTGGTGGTCGCGTCGCTCAAGATCCTTCTGACCATCGGGATCATCCTGCTCGTGGTCGGGCTGATCCTGAACTTCGTCCCCCTCGGCGGGCGGCGCCGCCGCTTCTACTGAGGTCGAGCAGGACGGCGACCTCACCGGACACCGGTGGTGCGTCTCCGGCGACGTGGGCGTCAACTGGGGTCGATGGTGCCCGCCAGCACCCCCCATCGACGCGCGGAATGGTGCCGAGCGCATCCGACGACGTGCAGAGGGCACCACTCTCCACCACCAGCTCCTCGCTAAACCCCCACGCCTGAACGTCCATTTCGACAACGCCCAACGCGATCACCGACAGGCGAATACGTCGGAATTGACTGTGTTGCAGTACATCTCACGAAACGGGCGACTAATCAGCCACAGGCGTACCTGCCGGGTGCCAAAAGGGCCTCGGTCACCAGACGCATACGAGCCGAGCGTCCCGGGGCCATGCAGACCGCCGCCGCGCCAAGGTGCAGCCAGGTTTGTCGTCGCCAACCCCCGGCCGTTAGGGTTCGCGGACTATGGGCCTGCCCAACCAGTCGGCGCGATCTCTTAGCGTGTCGGCGTACCACTTCGAAGTCGACGCCGCCGTCGCCGCGATGAACGCATCCCTAACGGCGGGTGACGACAGCGGCACCGCGGTCAAGCGCCTGGACGCCGAGCTGCAGGGCCCGGCGGCGCGTCAGGTCGTGGACCGGCTCCCCTACGGCCGCGACGACCTCATGTCGGCGGCACGCCAGGAGCTCGACGATCCCAAGCTCCGGCTGCCGTCTAACGCTCAGAGCCGCGCCGGACTGGTGCGCATCCTGCTCCTGCACCAGATCGACCTCACGTGGTGGTCGCACGTCACGCCCTACGCCGACCAGACCTCCGTCGACCACGCGGGTGAGCTGCTGTCGCTGACCAGGCTCCAGAAGGCCGGTGAGCTGGAGTTCCGCTTCGCCGTGCAGCCCGAGGGATGGTTGGGCCGGGGCCGCGACTACGCCCTGCGCAGGGCGGCTCCGAAACGGCGGCCGCGAGTGTCGGGGATGAAGTTCCTCGCTGCCCGGCCCGAGATCGTGGTTCTCCTCAACGAGATCGCGACCATGTTCGCCGCGGACGCACCGGACGGCACGCCTCCGCTCTGGGTGAACAGCATCGTGCGCAGCATCGAGCACCAGAAGCACCTCAGCAGCCTTGGCTACTCGGCCCTGCTGCCGAGCTCGCACTGCCTCGGCTACGGCGCCGATGTCGAGATGGCGTGGTTCCGATCCTTCGGCGCGGCCGGCGTGCTTGGGGACATCCTCTTCGACTACCGTGACCGCGACGTTCTCAACGTCATCGACGAGGGCCAGGCCTGGCACCTGTGCCTCAGCCCAGACCACGTGTCGGACTACGCCGACCGTGCCGTTGCCCACCGCGCCGAGCGTCCAGCCGGCCACTGACCGGCTGACCTACTGAAGCGAGTGACGTTCTAGATGTGTGGCATCGCCCTTCTCGTCGGACCCGGCGCGCAGCAGGAGCAGGCGACCTTCGCCGCGATGCTCGCGACGGTCGCCCCGCGGGGAGAGGTCGAGGAGAGCTTGCACGACGGCGAGGCCCTCCTCGGCACCCACCGCCTACGGATCGTCGACCGCGACCGCGCGGTGCAGCCGTGGCAGTCGGCCGACGGCCGGTGGGCCCTCTCCTACAACGGCGAGATCTTCAACTTCTCCGAGCTGCGCATCCAGCTGCTCGCCGACGGGGTCGAGCTGCGGTCCACGAGCGACACCGAGGTCGCGCTCGAGGGCGTCCTGGCCTGGGGTGAGGAGGCCCTGCTGCGTTTCCGCGGCGAGTTCGCCTTCGGGCTCGTGGATCGGCATACCCGCCGGGTGTTCCTCGCTCGCGACCCCGCCGGCGTCAAACCCCTGTACTGGGCGATGGCCGGCGGCCGGCTGGCCATCGCCTCCGAGGTCAAGTCGCTCGTCGGGGGCATTCTCGGCGCTGGGGTCCGGATCCACGAGGTGCCGCCGGGCCACTGCGGGTGGGCGGAGCCGGGAGCCGAGCCCGAGCTGCACCCCTACGTCGACCTCATGCGCCTCGGGGAGGGCCTGCCGATGGTCGACGACCTCGACGAGGCGATCGCACTGGTGCGGCAGACCTACCGCGAGGCCGTGCGGATGCGCGTTGACACCGACCTGCCGGTCGGCGTGGTGCTGTCGGGCGGGTTGGACAGCTCCCTCGCCCTGATCCATGTGCGAGAGATGCACCCCGACTGCGTCGCCTTCACCGTCGGGACCGAGGGCAGCGAGGACCTCGCGTATGCGCGTCGCCTCACCGCTGATCTCGGCGTGCCCCACGAGGTGGTCGCTCTCCGCCCCCGCGACATCGGCCTGGCCGACGTCCGCGAGGCCATCCGCGTGAGCGAGGCGACGGAGTACGGCGACGTCATCAACTCGGTCGTCTCGAACCGGCTGTTCGAGCGGGTGCACCGCAGTGGGATCAAGGTCGTGCTGACCGGCGACGGGTCGGACGAGCTGTTCGGCGGCTACGACATGTACCGCGACATCGCGCCGGAACAGTCGAGATCGCTGTTCTTGCACAAGATTCGCCACCTCAGCCGAACGGAGCTGCAGCGCGTCGACCGCACGAGCATGGGCAACGGTGTCGAGGCGCGGGTGCCCTACCTCGACCTCGACATGCTGTCGATGGCCATGCGGATTCCCGACACGATGAAACAACGGGACGGCTACGAGAAGTGGATTCTGCGACACACCTTCGCCGACGTGCTGCCCGACTACATCCGTGAGCGCCACAAGAACCCGATGTCGCACTCGAGCGGCCTGCACGAGCGGATCCGGCTCTACCAGCCGTTGTTCGCGGGGATCTACCGGTCCTACGGGTACGACGCCCTCGGGCCGATGCGCCGGGACTTCTGGCGCACGCTGCAGGAGTCCGACCACGACCTCGAGCGCGCCCTCACCGCCGCCGAGACGCCGCGCGACTTCACCCCGGCGGAGCACGCGCGCGACTTCGCCGGCGCCGTGAAGTGGAACGTGCTCGGCGGGGTCCGCGCCGCCCAGCGTCGACTGTCCCGGCGGGGATGACCCTGCCGACCGCCGACCGGGTCGGAGCGTCCCTCACCGTCCGCGGCATCCCCACCGCCGACCACCTCGCCTTCCTGAGCGGCCCCGACGGACCCGCCCACGCGTCCTTCATGCAGTGCCCCTCCTGGGCCGGGATGCGACCGGGGTGGCGGGCCGAGAGCATTGGCTGGTTCGACGGACCTCGCCTCTGCGGCGTGGGACTGATGTCGTACCGCGACGTGCCGCTGCTGGGTGCCCTGGCCTACCTGGCTGAGGGTCCAGTCGTGGACTGGGCGGCCCTGGGGTCGGAGGCGATCACCACCTCCCTGCTCGAGTTCCTCCGCCTGGGACGGGTGTTCACCGTCCGGATGACCCCGGCTGTGGTAAGGCGTCGGTGGCGGGCCGAGACCCTCCGAGCCGCGGTCAAGGACGGAACCGCCAGCCGTCTGCGGGACCTCTCCCCGGACGACGTCGAGGAGTCGGCGGCCGATCTCGTCGCCGACCTGCGCCGCCTCGGCTGGACCCAGTACGAAGCGTCGGCGGCGGGATTCGGCGGTCGGATGCACCCCCGCTACCGCTCGCACGTACGGCTGGACGAGGTGACCGACCCGAGCGAGGGCCTCGACGCGTCGTGGCGGCGCAACGTGCGCAAGGCCGATAACAGCGGGGTCACGGTGACGACCGGCAGCCCGGCCGACCTGCCGGTGTTTCACGCGATCTACGTGGAAACCGCTGAGCGAGATGGCTTTCCGCCGCTGCCTATCCGGTACTTCGAGCGGATGATGGTGGACCTGGCGGCTGAGGACCCGCGTCGAGTCGACCTCTACCTCGCCTCCCGGGACGGCCAGGTGCACGCCGGGGGGCTGCTCACCCGGGTTGGTGACGAGGTGTCCTACGTCTACGGCGCGTCGTCGAACGCGGGGCGGGCCTGGCGGCCCAGCAACGCGATGCAGTGGCGGATGCTGTCCGATGCCGCGGCCGGGGGCGCGGCGGTCTACGACCTTCGCGGCATCTCCGACACCCTCGACCCGGGCGACCCGCTGTTCGGGCTGCTCCGCTTCAAGCTCGGGCTGGGCGGCGATGCGGTGGAGCTCGTCGGTGAGTGGGACTTCCCGCTGCGCCGCGGCCGGCATCGCGCCGTCGACGCCTACCTCAACCGTCGCGGCTGACGCTGCCACCGTCAGGAGAGCTCACGTGCCGCCCGCCCCCACTGCCCGTCACTCGACCAGGGCGGCCGTCGTCACCGGCGCCGCCAGCGGCATCGGCGCCGCGGCCGCCCGCCGACTCGCCGCCCACGGGCGGCCGGTGGCCGTGGTCGACCTCAGCCCAGCGGGTGAGCAGGTGGCGGCCGAGATCCGGACCCGCGGCGGCTCGGCCGTCGCCTACCAGGCCGACGTCTCCGACGAGGCCTTCTGGGACGAGCTCCCGGGGCTCGTGCGCGACGCGCTGGGACCGGTGGGCGTGTTCGTCAGCAACGCCTACGCCAGTGAGGTGCGCGAGCTGGCCACCCTCTCGCTGGCGTCGTGGGAGCACATGCTGGCGGTCAACGTCACGGGCGCGTTCCTCGGCGCCCGCGCACTGCTGCCCGACCTGCGCCAGGGCGACGGGCGCGCGGACGGCAGCATCGTCCTGGTGTCTTCAGTGCACGCCCGTGTGGGCATGACCGGCCGCCCGGGGTATGCCGCCGGCAAGGGCGCACTCGTCGCCCTCACCCACCAGCTCGCCGTGGAGTACGGACCGCACGTGCGGGTCAACGCCGTGCTGCCCGGCCCGATCCTCACGGCGGCATGGGCGTCGGCCACCCCCGACGACCGCACCCGCAGTGCCGCCGCCACCGCAGCGGCGCGGCTGGGCACGCCGGAGGAGGTCGCGTCGGTCATCGCCTTCCTGGCCTCCGCCGACGCGTCCTACGTCACCGGTGCCGAGATCCCGGTCGATGGCGGCTGGCTGGTCATGAAGGACTCCCACTGACCGCAACCGGTGGGCCGGCTGTCTCGCTCGCGAGCTGACCGCCCAGCCAGGCCAGCTGCTCGCGCACATGGTGGGCGCCGCCCCCCTCGTGGCCGTTGTAGGCATACTCGCGGATCGACGCCGGGCCCGCCCGGGCGTGATACGCGGCATACCCGGTCGAGGGTGGGCAGGTCGTGTCGAGCAGGCCCACCGAGAACAGGGCCGGCATCGTGGCCCGCCTCGCATGGTGCACCCCGTCGACGAGGCCGAGCGTATGGATCGCGGTCGCGGTGTCGTCGCGGTGGATGGCGAGATAGGCGAGGACCTCCTGGTAGGGGCCGGTGGTGGCCATCGACAGGCTCCGCGGGATGTCGCAGAGGAAGGGCACGTCGGGCAGGGCGGCCCATACGCCGTCGCTCAGCGCCGCGGCCGCGATCGCGAGTCCCCCGCCCTGGCTCGCGCCCGCGACGGCGACCCGTTGGGGGTCGACCTGCGGCATGGTCCGGACCGCATCGACCGCGCGGACGGCGTCGGTGATGAGGCGCCGGAAGTAGAACTCGCGAGGGTCGAGGATGCCGCGCGTCATCACCCCGGGATAGGCCGGGCCGCTGCCGTAGCTGTCCGGGGTGACGCCGACGTACCCGCCGGAGCCCTGGCCGCGGGTGTCCATGACGAAGTGGGCGTAGCCGGCCATAGCCCACGTGACGTGCTCGTGAGGGAGCCCTCGGCCGCCCCCGTAGCCGATGTACTGCACCACGCACGGGAAAGGTCCCTCCTGCCCGGCGGGGACGTGCAACCAGCCGGCGATGGGCTGCCGACCCCATCCGGGGAACCGCACGTCGTAGGTGTCGATGAGGGGTCAGCCCGGTGTTGACCCGCTCGGCGGAGAGGACGGCACCGACGGCGCGCGCGTCACCGAGCGTCGAGCGCCAGAACCGGTCAAACCCGTCGGGTTCGACCGCCCCCGACCGGTACTCGCGCAGCTGGTCGAGTGGCAGGTCTGCATAGCTCATGTCGTCACCCTCCCAGGATCCGGTCCGAAAGGCCCCGAACTCGGGAGCCCCGCACCTTCAGGGCGGTCATCGCGGTAGCTCAGGGTCTGCAGGTATGCGCGCGCCTGTAACGGTCCGGGCTCGGGCGTCGATGGAACCGGCGTCGTGGCGTCGTCCGGACCCCCGAGCGGGTGGCGCCACGACCTCACCCGCACCGAGCGGCCCGCGTGTCCGTCGATGACCGCAGCGACGCGATGACCGCACGACCGCCAT
>JALZBI010000418.1 GCA_030947565.1 Actinomycetota bacterium | reverse complement strand
TCCTCGGTCATCCCGCCCCAGACGCCGTAGGGCTCACGGACCTGAAGGGCGTGGGCCCGGCACGGCACGAGCACGGGGCAGGTTTCACACACGGCCTTGGCCGCCGAGTCGCGGTTTCGTCGCGCCGGGCCACGCTCGCCCTCGGGGTGGAAGAAGACCTCGGGGTTCTCGCCGCGGCACAGCCCGTGCAGCTGCCAGTCCCATAGGTCCGCCACCGGGCCGGGAAGCCGGGAGATCTCTGCCATGTCTCCTCCGTGTCGTGTCGTCGTCGTGAGCCGCTCCGGATGTGTTGCGGTTCGGGGTCCGGTTGCGGCGATTGCCGGTGCCGGGGATCATGTACCCCCCCAGCCCGCCCTTCACTCGTCACGGATCGGTCACGGTTTTCCCTGGCCTTCGACAGGACGGTTCCGGCAACCGGACTCCGCGTGGCCGCCCGCGCCGGTAAGGTTCGGTCCGGCGCAGTGGCATCAGCGACTCCAGCGACATCAACGGCATGAGCGACATCAGCGGCATGAGCGGCATGAGCGGCATGAGCGGCATGAGCGGCATGAGCGGCATCGTCGGAGCAGACGGCCGACGAACGGTACGACGGGGGTGTGGTGAGCACGGCGGTGTCGTGGGCGGGTCGCGAACCCGTGACGCGTCGGCCCCAGGAGACGGCCCTTGAGGCCAGGTCCGGGCAAGCGAACGTGTCCACTCCTCGGACAGGCCGCGTAACGACCTCCGGCTCAGCGTCGATGGACGATGGGGATGCGCCGTCGGGGCTGCGTGACCTGGCCGCCGCCGCCCAGCGCGACGACGGCGGTGCGGCCGAGATCCTCATGGGCAGGGTCAGGCAGCTGGCTCTGCGGTATGCGCGGGCCCGGCTGGGTCGCTTCGGAGCCGAGGACGTCGCCCAGGACGTGGCGCAGGAGGTATGCATGGCCGTCCATACCGGCCTGCGCACCTACGAGCACCGCGGGCTGCCGTTCGAGGCGTTCGTCTATTCCATCGCCGCTCACAAGACCGCCGACGCGCAACGCCTGCTGATTCGCGGGCCGGCCGCCGTCGCTCAGGTCCCCGACACCGTCGACGACAGCGCCGGACCCGAGCACGTCGCCGTCGTCAGGGACGCGACCGACCGGGCGATGGCCCTGATCCGTACGCTTCCGGCTCAGCAGCAGGAGATCCTCACCCTCCGGGTCGCGGTCGGCATGTCGACCGAGGAGACCGCGGCCGCGCTCAACATGACGACCGGAGCCGTCCGCGTCGCGCAGCATCGTGCGCTCACCAAGCTGCGGGCCCTGCTCGCCGACACCAAGGGGGTGGCCTCGTGAAGCCCACCCCGCTCAGCAGCCTGCTGGCCGACGACCAGCTGCTCGACCGGGTCGGTGCGCGCCTCGACACCGACGACGAGCTGGGTTCGTTGCTGTTGGCCGTCGCCCGGCACGTGGACGCCCCGATCGCCCGTCCTGGACCGCGCGGACGCCGGTCCCATCGGCATCGCGGACTGACCGTGCTCGCGGCGCTCGGTGTGGCCGTGTCCGGCGCCACGGTGGCGGCGGCGATCGAGGGCGGACCCGACGCGCCGGCGACGGCCGCCGACTGGGCCCACAACCGGGTGCTCCCGAAGACCCTGCAGGCGCTCGGGCTGCCGTTCGCCGGTCCGGGCCTCGTGCCGGGCCGACTGCTCCTTCCCTCGACCACCTCATCCCCGGCCGGCTGGGCCGCGGTCGGCGCGCTCACGGGGACCATGTCCTCGGGGACAGGCACCTCCGCCGGGCTCCCGGGTGGGTCCGATGGGGCCTCGCACGCTCGGCCAGAGACCCGGACGGACCCGGCCGACACGGCCCACCTGATTGACACGGCCGGCTCGGCTGGCTCGGCTGGCTCGGCTGGCTCGGCTGGCTCGGCTGGCTCGGCTGGCACGGCTGACCGGTCCTCCGCCTCGAGGGCCGGCGCTCACCTCGCCACGGACGGCCGCATCGTCGCGGGCGACTCGGGCGTCTCGGGCGTCTCGGGCGTCTCGGGCGATGGTGACCGAGGCGTCGTCGCTCCGGGCACGACGACGAGCCCAGGATCAGCCCGCGGTGGGTCTCAGGGCACAGCGCCGGACAGCGCCACCACGGGTTCGACCACGGGCACGACCTCTGCGGGGGAGACCTCCCCTGGCGGGGCGACCGTCGGAGGGTCGTCCGCCGCGCCGCAGACCGGGAACGGGAAGGACGTGGACGTGACCGGCGGCGCCGGCTCGCCCGCATCCACCGGCTCAGGTTCCACCGGCTCAGGTTCCACCGGCTCAGGTTCCACCGGCTCAGGTTCCAGCGGCTCGGGTTACACCGGCTCGGGTTCCAACGGGTCAAGCACCAGCGGGTCGACGCATACCGCCGGCAGCCAGGGGCAGGGCTCGGGGAACACCGGCCAGGGAGCCGCTCAGGGCAACGGCAACGCGGGTCAGGGTAGATCCGGCGGTGTCACTCCGCCTGCGGGCTCCGGCACGACCGCCCCTGCCCCGGGCAGCAACGCCAACAGCGGCAACAGCGGCGACGGCGGCGACAGTGGCCCCCAGAGCAGCAACGGCAACCAGGGCGTCGGCCACCAGGGCGCGGGTCAGGGCGCTAGGAACGGCGCGAGCTCTGCGTCGGGGACGCCGCCCTCCGGGACATCGGCGGCCACGCCCTCCGCGGCATCGGGGGCCACGCCCTCCGCGGCATCGGGCACGACGCCCCGGCCGGCGACCGTCCCGAGGGGCGCGTCGTCAACG
>JALZBI010000096.1 GCA_030947565.1 Actinomycetota bacterium | reverse complement strand
CCTCTTGCACGATCTTGATGTTCGGGAAGCTCTTGAGCCCGGCGGTGAGGCCGGTGTGCCGGTCGGTGTCGGCGGGGACACCGGGGATGCCGCGCATCTCGACCACGTTGCCGGTGCCGCCCAGCAGCTTGCCGAGGGCCTCACCGCCGAGCCGGCCGTATTCGACCTGGTCGTTGGTGACGTTGTACGCGTCGGGGCTGGTGACCGCGCTGTCGACGGCCACGACGACGATGCCCTTGGCCTTGGCCTCGGTGATGACGTCGTTGAGCTTGTCGGGGTCGCTCGGGTTGACGATGATCGCATTGACGCCTTGGGAGATGAGCGAGCGCAGGTCGGCGATCTGCTCGGTGGGCCCGCCGTTGCGGTTGGCCGAGACGAATTTCTTGACCTTGCCGCTCGCGAGGGACTGGGCCTTGGCCGCGCAGATCATCTCCTCGCGCCAGCCGTTGCCGACGAGGGTGTTGCTGATGCCGACGACGTAGCTCCCGCCGGCGTCACCGCCGCCGCCGCCACCGGCCGTGCCGCCTCCGGAGGCCGTCCCGCTGGACCCGGAGCTGCATGCGGCGAGAGAGACGGCGACGGTGCCGACGACGAGTCCGCAGATCGACCTTGATGTGCGACGGTGCATGAGCTTCCATTCTTTCGGCGGCGGGGAGTTCTGGGGCGAGGGAGCGGCCGGTCGCTGCATTCTGGCAGCGCCGCCCGAATCTGTCTAGACATCTGTACCGGGGGACGGGCGCGCCCGAATCGGGCGCTTCCCCAAGCTGGTTCGGACGCTACCTGGGTGCGCCCGGGGCGTCGAGCACGAAGTGGTCTCGTTCTCGAAGGACCTGTCGCTACGCCAGGGGCAACGGGGAGAACCACAAGTCGATGGGGCGGTGGACGCCGGCGGGCTCGAACGGAAGGGCTACCCGGCGCCCGGACCCGGCCGCCTGGTACCCCGCCAGCATCAGCTGCATCGCCATCCGTCCGTCGTGCCCGGTGGCCCGCGGCTCCTCGAGGCCCTTGACGCAGCGGGCGAAGTGGTCCAGCTCCTGCGGGAAGCCGTAGTTCCACAGCTCCTCGTAGACCGGGTACGTCCAACCCACGGTGCTCGGCGCCTTCTCCACGGCATACCCGTAGCCGCGTTCGGAGTAGGTCGGCAACGCGTTGCCCATATGCAGGTTCCCGTAGGTGACGCCCTCGCTCCCGTAGATCTCGATGCGGTCGTCCATACCGCCGCGGCGGGCCCAGCTGTCCTCGACGTGGCCGATGACCCCGCCATCGAACTCGACGATGGCGAACGCATGGTCCTCACCCCGGGTCCGGTCACCGTGCACGTAGGTCCCCATGTGAGCCGTGATCGCGACGGGAGCAGGGCGTCCGAGGAACCAGTGGGCGAAGGCCAACCCGTGGCATCCCATGTCCATGAACACCCCGCCACCGGACTGGTCGACGTCCCAGAACCAGTCGGCATGCGGCCCGAAGTGCATCTCCGACTGCTTGACCAGGAACACCGACCCGAACGCCCCCTGGTCGGCCATCTCCTTCGCCTTGACGTATTTGGGCGTGAAGAACAGCTCCTCGGCGTAGAAGAGGTGCACGCCGGCGCGCTCACACGCAGCGATCATCGCGTCGCACTCCTCCAGCGACATCGCCATCGGTTTCTCGACGACCACGTGCTTGCCGGCCGCGGCGGCATCGAGCGTGACCTGACAGTGCAGCACGTTCGGTGCGGTGATGGTGACCATGTCGACGGCGGGGTCGGCGAGCATGTCCCGGTAGTCCTGGTAGGTCCGGTCGATGCCATAGCGGCCGGCCAGCTCTTCGGCGTGACCGGGCGTCGGCGAGGCGACCGCGGTCACCTGTCCGTGACTGCCCATGGCCACGGAGGCGGCGTGGATATCCGCCTCGAACTGAGAGCCGACGATGCCGATGCGAACGCGGTCGTTGGTCATGCTGTCCCCTTCGGGTCGGAGGTGCTGCGGGCGGTGGCCAGGTAGGAGTCGGTCCAGGCCGGTTCGTCGATGTTCAGGCCCGCACGCAGCCCGAGGGTCGCAGCGAGTGCGGTGGCTGCCGGAAAGGTCGTCAGAGCCAGCAGGAGCGGGTCGGCGCGGCATTCGGGCGGCGTCCGGATGACCGCCGCCCCACGGCCGGCGCACACCGCTGCCGCCTCCTCGGCCAAGGGGTCGTTCTCGGCCTCGAGCACGAGGGCCACATGCTTCGGGGACAGCGCATAGCTGCCGGTCGTGGCCCCTTCTCGGGTCTCGAGTCCTTCGGCCGGCACGCCGGCGACCTCCTTCAGCAGCAGCGCCGCCTCCAGGGCCGCGGTCCATCCCCCGGCAGTGCCCAGCACCACGGCCGCCTGGGCCGTCCCGCAACGTGACGCCGTGCGGTCCGCCCACTCCGGCGCCTGCTCGATGAGGCGCGCGAGGCGCTCCGGCAGCTCGTGGACGACCGATCCCAGCTGGGCATTCACCGCGCCGCCGCTGACCCCGTCCCACAGAAGCAGCGCCACGAGCACGTTGCCGAGGAACGCCTGCGTGTGGGTGACGGCGCGTTGGTGCTCGACGGGCACCACGACCGGCGCCGTTGCCGCCATGCCGAGGGTCGACGTGGCGTCGGCCGTCAGGACGACGAGGGGGCTTCCCAGGGCCTCCGGCAGCAGCTCGACGAGATCACGCAGCTCGCCGGACGAGGAGACGGCGACGGTGACATCTCCGGGCCTCGACCGGAACCCGCCGGCGGCCATCAGCCCAGCGGGCACCAAGCAGGCAGGCGGACCGGCCGGAAACCGTTGCGCGGCGTGCCACAGTGCGGACGCGGCATACAGGGCAGCCCCATTGCCGGTCAGCACGACCCGGGACGCCTTGCTGGTCAACGCGACCGCCGCGTCGAGACCGTCAGTGCCGTCGAGGACGGCCGACAGCACGCGGGGGCACTCGACAACGTCCGACCACAGGGACGAATGGGTCACTGGGTCCATCGTGGTACCTTACTGGTACCTTACTGGTTGATCAAGAGGCACTTCGCCCTAAGGTGCTGTCATGTCCGTGGAGCACGTCGTCCGCCCCCTCGCGCTGGGCGTCCCGCCCCGGCGCACCGAGGAGATCACCGCGGCCATCACGCGGCAGGTGCTGGAGGAGGATCTGCCGCCCGGCGCACGGCTCCCTTCCGAACGCGAGCTGTGCGCCCGGTTCGAAGCGAGCCGCACCACCGTGCGCCGCGCTCTCGCCGAACTGGTGGCTTCGGGGCTGCTGCGCGCAGAACATGGTCGCGGCACCTTCGTGCAACCGCCCCGGATCGGCGAGACGACGAACGCGTTGATGAGCTTCAGCGAGCTGGCGCACGCTCGATCTCTCACGCCGACCTCGCGGGTGCTGCACCAGGAGACTCGCCCGGCGACGCTCGACGAGTCCGCGATGTTCGGGCTGGCGCCCGGGGCGCCGCTGTTCGTTCTGCGACGGCTACGGATGCTCGACGGCCTACCGGTCTCGGTGGACGAAAGTCGCCTCCCGTCGGCCAGGCTCCCCGGGATCGCCACGGTGAGGTTCGAGACGGCATCGCTGTACGCCACGCTCGCCCACCTGGGGCACGCTCCCGTGCGCGCCGACTACACGATCGACGCGGTCGCCGCTTCACCCGACCTGTCACGGGCGCTGGGGGTTCGGGCCGGGTCACCGTTGTTGCGGGCCGAGACGGTCAGCGTCGACGCGCAGCAGCTGACCGTCGAACACGGGGAGATGTTCTACCGCGCCGATCGCTACCGGTTCATGGCGACCCTCACCCGCGGTCCGGCCGGGACCGCCCCGGCATGAACGCCGTGCCTCAGCGGGCGCCTGCGGTCGGCGTCGACATCGGTGGCACGTCGCTGCGCGTGGGTTGGCTCGGCAGCCCGACGGTGGTGCGGCGGGCCATCGGCCGGGACACGTCGTTGACCGACCTGCTGGCGGCGGTGGAGGAGGCGCTGGTCGCTGCTCACTGCCCCACCCCCGCCACGATGGTGGTCGCGGTGCCGACCTACGTGGGCGAGGACGGACGTCTCCTCGACTGCCCGAGTCTCCCCGACCTCACGGGGGCAGCCCTGGGGAAAGATCTCCGCGACCGATTCAGAGCCGACGCCGTCGAGGTGCGCCCTGACCTCGCGTGCGCCGCCCTGGGGGAGGCGCGCCTCGGACGGGGCCACGGCGTCGATCGCCTGGTGGTGGTCGCTCTGGGAACCGGGGCGAACGCGGCCGCCGTCGTCGATGGCACGCTGGTCGAGACGGCCTATGGCTGCCTGGGCGACGCCGGCCATGTCATCGTCGACCCGGCTGGTCCGGTATGCCCCTGCGGCGGCCGCGGCTGCCTCGAGTCCATCTGCTCCGGGTGGGCGCTCGGGGCCGCGGCCCACGACCTGGGGCTCAGCGACGCGGCCGCACTGGTCCGAGCCGCCCAGGACGGACACGCGGACGCGCAGGCCGTCGTGACCCGAGCCGGTGTCGCCCTGGGACGGGCTATCAGTACCTGGAGCGTCATGCTCTGGCCGGATGTCGTCGCGGTCGCCGGCGGGCTCGCTCAGGCCGGAGAGGCCCTGCTGGGCCCCGCCCGCGCCGAGCTCCACCGAGTGGCGCCCCCCTACGTCGCCGACCGCATCTCGGTAGAGCTCGCCGAGCTCGGCACACACGCCACGCTCGTCGGCGCGCTCCTGCTGGCCTCTGGCCAGGAACCCCTGGTCAGGGCGTGGGCGTCTCAGCTGTCGTGAGCTGTCGAAGCCGGACGGTGCCCGGCGCGACGACGGCGCCGGTGCGGGCGGCCTCGACGGCCGCGAAGCACAACGCGAGACCGGGCAGCGCGGTGCGCGCGGCGTTCCGCGGCGCCCGCCCCTCGTCCAGCGCGGTGAGCAGCTCGCCCATGGTGCCCGCGAGCCCCGGCCCGAACCAGTCGGAGCCGATCTCGACCACCTCCTCCTTCGCCGCGTCGCCCGACCCCGTGACGACCAGCACCGAGGACCCGCCCAGCGACCCACCCTCGTGGAGGACGGACCCGTGCGTGCCGTCGACGCGATAGCCACCGCGCTCGACGCGGGGCTCTGCGGCCCGGAACCGCAGGGAGACCTGCGCGTCCGGGTGGTCGACGAGGACCTGGGCCTGCGTGGGCGCGCTGACGAGCTGACCGGCCCGCCGGCCGACCTGTGCACACACCGACGAGGCCGGGCCGGCCAGCAGCGCTCCGACGAGGTCGAACCAGTGGATGCCGAAGTCGACGAGGATGAGGTCGGTCATGGTCGCGAAGGCCGGCATGTCGGCGACGGCGGCGTCATGCGGCCAGTAGACCCAGAAGTCGGCGCTGGTCACCGTGCCGACCCGACCTGAGGCCACCGCGTCGAGCAGCGCCGCGAAGTGGGGCGCCCACCGGCCGTTGGCGTTCACGGCGAGGCGCACCCCGTGGCGGTCGGCGAGGTCGCACAACCGCTCCCCCTCGTCGAGGTCCTCGACGAACGGCTTCTGGCTGAGCACGTGCCGCCCGGCCCGCAGCGCCTGCTCGACGACCGCCGGTCGGCCCGCCGCGTGGGTGGCGACATCGACGACGGTCACCGCGTCGTCGGCGACGAGGGCCTCCACGTCCGGGTGCACGGTGGCGTCAGGGAAGAGCTCGTCCCGCAGGCGCTGCGCCTTGGCCGGCGTGTGGTCGGTGAGCGCGACGACCCGGAACCCCGCCTCCCGGTATGCGGCGAGCTGCATCGACGCCACCCAGCCGCAGCCGACGATGCCGATGCCCTGGGTCACGGGCGGGGGTCCTCGATGTGCCGGCCGGTCATCTCGACCCGGCGACCAGACTCGGCGCTCAGCACGGCCGCGTCGACCATGAGCTGGCCGGTGCGCCCGATGGTCGGGGAGATCGGCGCGTCGAGGGGCTCGCCCGTCTCGAGGTGATGCAGCACGGCGGCCAGCCCGGTGCTCACCTCGGGCGCGGGGGTGTCCGCCGGCACGACGAGCCCGTCGAGGTGGTCGGCATCCTGCAGCGTGACGTGCGGGTCGTAGTCGTAGCTGGCCAGGGAGCCCTGCGTACCGAGGACGACGAAGCCGGTGCGCGGCTGCGTCAGGTGGTTCCACGGGTCGGTGAAGGTGCCCCACCGGGTCTGGAAGCTGGACAGCCCGCTGCGGTATGCCGCGACGACGACACTCTGCTCGTCGACCTCGAGGCCCGGTGCGACGTGGGTCGCGGCCGTGACCGAGAGCGGCAGCTCACCGTCGCGGAACCACGTCCCGAGGGTGGTGCCGTAGCCGAGGTAGTCGAGAAGCGACCCACCGCCCGCCGCTGTGGAATACCACCAGGAACCGGCCTTGTCCGCCTCGGTCGGCTGCACCTCGATCTTGTCGTGCAGGTGGTGGAGCGGGCCTCGGTTGCCGTCGTAGAAGTGGACCTCCGTGATGTCGCCGATGCGGCCCTCAGCGATGAGGCGCCGAGCAGTGCGGTGCGTCGGGTACCACGCCAGGGGCCAGTTCACCGCGAGCGCGGCGCCGTGCCGCTCGGCGGTCGCGATCATGGCGTCGACAGCCGACAGGTCCGGGCCGAACGGCTTCTCGAGCTGCACGGCGATCCCCCGCGGAGCGAGGACCTCCACCCACTCCAGGTGTCGGGCGGTCGTCGAGCAGACGACGGCGACCTCGGGGGCATACCGGTCGAGAGCGGCCTCGACGGCCGACGACCCTGGGCCGCCGACCACCTGGGGAAGATCGGCGAGGCCGACGTCGGCGCAGACCGACGCCATCCGTGACGCCTCCTCGTCGACGACGGCCACGAGGTCCGCCCCCGGCTCGGCCATGGCCGTGCGCAGCTGGTCGCCCATGTGCATGTGGTCGAAGCCGACGCCGATCACGCGTCTCATCCGGTCTCCTCGGTCTCGGTCTCGGTCTCGGGCAGAGCTGCGGCGGTGATGGTCAGGGAGGTGCGCCGGGACGCGCCGGCGGCGAGCGTCGGCAGGCGGCCGGCCTCCCGGTCGGCCGCGCGGCCGAGGACCGAGCAGTTGGCCGGCTCGATGCCGAGTACGTAGACGCCGGACCGAGGATGCACCCATTGGTGCAGCCGGGGCATCGGGGTCGCATCCCAGGCCACCGTGACGGCGACGCCGAGAGTCTCGTTGACGACGCGGACCCGCCGGTGCTCCCCGGCGGCGGAGGGATCGACCAGGTGCTCGAACACCCGCTCGCGGGCGTCGGCGGAGGGTTCGGGCGCCGTGTCCCACTCGGCCAGCACGGCCCGCGCGTCGTCGTCCCGCGGCACGGTGTCACGGCGACCCGGCACCTCGAGCCGTGCGCCCGGACTCCACACGGGCGCACCGAGATTCACGTGGTAGAGCATGGGAGCGGCCACCTCCACTGCACCCCGGTTGGTCAAGACGTCGGTGACGGTCAGATGGGCCGAGCCGGTGCGCGTGGTCACGGTGCGGCGGCACTCGAGGAAGGTGTCGAGGGCGTCGACCTCCTCGACCAGGCCGGTCACGGCGAGCTCGAGCTCGCCCTCGACGACGGATCGGGTGACGCCGACCTGCGACGCCGGCGTCGAGGAGAACGCGCCGTGCTGCCCGTGCCCTTCCGCCGGGCGACCGACGTTCTGCAGCCCGCACGTCGTCACGAGACCGCCTCCGAACGCGCGGATCCAGTCGTCGGG
>JALZBI010000007.1:3136-17981 GCA_030947565.1 Actinomycetota bacterium | reverse complement strand
GGCCCGGGTGGGGGTGGCATGAGCCCCACCCGCCCCGTGGTCGCCAGCCTGACCCTGGCCCACGGCCGCCACCACCATCTGCGGCCGCAGCTCGTCGGGCTCCTCGACGGCACGCGCGTGCCCGACCTCGTCGTCGTCGCCGCCATGGACGACCCCGGGATCCCCGAGGTCGTCGAGTCGGTCGTCCACCCGGTCGAGGCCCATGGGGCCGCGCCCGTCGACGCCGCCCGCCGTCCCGGCGTGCAGACGTTCCCGGTGCCGCGCGACGAGGGCCATCTGCCCCTGGCCCGGGCCCGTAACGAGGCCGCCGAACGGGCCATCGCGGCGGGCGCGGAGCTGTTGGTCTTCCTCGACGTCGACTGCCTCCCGTCGCCGCCGCTCGTGCAGCGGTATGCCGCGGCCTGGGCCGAGGTGGGCCGGAACTCTTCCGCTCCGGTCGTCCTCTCCGGCGCGGTCCACTACCTCCCGTCCCGCCGTCCGGGGCAGGACCGCTACGACGCCGCCGACCTGGCCGCGTCCCTGCCGCACCCGGCGCGTCCGGTGGCCCCAGAAGCCCGGTGCGAGCCGATGGACGACCTGCTCCTGTTCTGGTCGCTGTCCTTCGCCATGAGCGCGACCCACTGGCAGCGGGTCGGGGGCTTCGACGAGGGCTACCGCGGCTACGGCGGGGAGGACACCGACTTCGCGCTCCGGGTGCAGCAGGCCGGCGGGCGCGGCTACTGGGTCGGCGGCGCCGCCGCGTACCACCAGCACCACGCGGTCGACGACCCGCCGCGGCAGCACGTGGCCGACATCGTGCGCAACGGCAACCGGTTCCACGAGCGGTGGGGGTTCTTCCCCATGTCGGGGTGGCTCGACACTTTTGAGGCCGAGGGCCTGGTCACGCGGTCCGGTCGGCCCCCACGGCTGCACCTGTCGTCATCCGGTGGTAGTGCCGCTCGTAGCGGCTGACCATCCGGTCGAGCGAGAGGTAGCGCTCGGCGTAGGCCCGCACGGCCCGCCGGTCGAGAGCGAGCACGGTCGGCACGGCGGCGGCCATCGCCTCGACGTCGTCCGGAGCGACGAGGCAGCCGACCTCGGCGTCGCCGAGGACCTCGGGGAGCCCACCCCTCCGGAAGGCGACCACCGGGGTGCCGCAGGCCAGGGCCTCCGCACCGACCAGTCCGTAAGGCTCGTCCCAGCGGGGGGTCACCAGCACCGCCGCCGCCGCCCCGACGAGCTGGGCCAGCTCGGGCACGGAGAGATGGCCGGCATACTCCGCGGTGCGCCCTAGCCGCGGCCGGACCGCCTCGTAGAAGTACTCGGGGTCGCTGATCGGGCCGGAGATCACCAGGGGCATCCCGGCCCGCTGCGCCGCCTCGATGGCCAGGTGCGGAGCCTTCTCCGGCACGATCCGCCCCGACCAGGCGAGCACGTCGCCGCCGCCCGGCCCCGCGGGCCAGGCCGTGAGGTCGACGCCGTTGAGCACGACGTCGGGACCGGGCAGGGGCAGCAGGTCACTCCACTGCCAGGCGACGAACCCGCTGACCGCCGCGAACCGGGCGTGCCGGCTGACGTGGCCGGGTGTGGCCGCGATGGCGGACTCCAGCCACGGGGTCGGCGGCGTGTGCAGCGTCGTGAGCATCGGGGCCGGCAGCAGCGGGGCCATGGCCACGGGGAGGTGGTGCAGGGCATGGTTGTGGATGACGTCGAACCGCTCGGCGAGTGGGCCGCTCAGCGCCATGAGCACGCGCAGGTAGGCGTGGTGGTCGCGCATGAAGGCCGCGGCGGGCATTGAGCGGTCCCCGCGCGCGACGGGGCTGGGGTCCCATCCTCCGGCCGGGAAGGCGTAGTCGGGGTCGACCTCGTCAGAGCCCTCGGCGGCGAACAGGGTGACGTCGTGCCCCCGGTCGCGCAGCCGGTCGACCAGCTGCCACACGAGGGCCTCGAGCCCGCCGGCGAACGGCTGCCGGATGGGGTAGCGCGAGGTCGCCAGCACGGCGATCCGCAGCGGATGGCGGGTCCGAGGTGACGGGGTGAGCCATGCTGCCGGCGCGGGGGGTCGTCCGCTCACCCCTGACCTCCTTCGTCGCTGCGTCGTCATCAGGGTGGCCATACCCCCCCTCGGGCGATTCTGCACCCCTTCGGGCCCCCCCGCCCCCCGGGCCTGCCCACCTAGGCTGGCCGGGTGCCCGTCGCCGACCCGAGCCTGCACGCCCGGCACCTCGTGGTCGGCCCCCCCGGTCACGGGGTGGTGATGCACGCCACACGGCTAGCCGCGGCCGACGAGGACCTGCGGGCGGCGACCGTCGTCGTTCCGGCGTCCGCCAGCGGCGAGACCCCGCCAGGGCTCGACGCCGCGGTTCCCGAGGGCGGCACCGTCCTGCTCCATGTGACCGACCGGCTTTTCGGGGCCAGCCCGGAGGAGGCGGCAGGGGTCATCCGCGGGTTGGCCGACCGGGCGACGCTCGTGCTCTCCCTGCACGACGTCCCCCAAGCCGCGGAGGGTGCCGACTGGTACGCCCGGCGGCGGCAGGCCTACGCCGACATCGCGCTGACGGCGACCCGGCTGGTCGTCGCGAGCGAGTCCGAGGCCGACATGCTGGCCGCCTGCCTCTCCCCCGCCGACCGTCCGGTCGTGGCCCGGCGCACGAGGGTGATCCCGCTGCCCGTCGAGCGCCGAGAGCCCGCCGTCGGCCCGCCCGAGACCCGGCAGGGACGGGACGGCCGTGGCGTCGTCGAGCTGGGGATCCTGGGCTTCCTCTACCCCGGCAAGGGCGTCGAGGACGCCATCGACATCGCGGCCGCGCTGAGCGCCCCGGACCGCCTCGTCACCGTCACCAACCACGGCGCCACCGCCGAGGGCCACGCCGGCCACGCTGAGTCCCTGGCCCGGTATGCCGCCGCCGCGGGTGTCGGGTTCCGGGTGACCGGCTACCTCTCCGACGCCGACCTGCACGCCGCCGTCCTCGCCGCCGACGTGCCGCTCGCCCCCCACCGGCACATCTCGGCATCCGGGTCGCTCAACACGTGGATCGAGTCCGGGCGCAGGCCGCTGGTGCGTCGCAGCCCCTACGTCACCGAGCTCGAACGTCGCCTTCCCGGAGTGCTCACCCCGGTCGACGACCTCACGACCGCCGTCGCTGCGGCGCTGGCGGACCCCGGGTCGACGTGGGCGGCCGACGGCCGCGCCATCGGGCCGTCCTGGAGCACGGCCGCCGCCGCCCACGTCACCGTGCTCCACGAGATCTCATGACCCCCCGCCCGTCGATCAGCGTCGTCGTCCCCTATTTCCGCCGGGGTGACCAGCTCGACCGGCTGCTGGCCGGTCTCGACGAGCAGACGTTCGACGCGCGCCGCACCGAGGTGGTCGTGGCGGACGACGGTTCGCCGACGGCTCCCGTTCTCGGTCGGCATGACTTCCGCACCACCCTCGTGCGGCAGGTGGACGACGGGTTCCGCGCCGCCGCCGCGCGCAACCTCGGGGCTGCCGAGGCCAAGGGCGACATCCTGGTGTTCCTCGACCAGGACTGCGTCCCGGCTCCCGACTACCTCGCCAGGGTCGCGGCGGCGGCCGTGGCTCCGTGGTCCCTCGTCGTGGGCCACCGGCGCCACGCCGTTCTCGACGGCTGGTCCCCCGAGCGGGTCCGCGCCTGGCTGGACGGGCGCGGCGAGGCGCCGGAGGAGCTCGTGGAGCCGGGGTGGCTGCTGGAGGGGTATGCCCGGACGGGCGACCTCAGCGAACCCGACGACCGCTCGTACCAGCTCGTCATCAGCGCCGTGCTGTCGATGAACCGGCAGCTGTTCCAGCGCCTCGACGGGTTCGACGCCTCGTTCCGCGGCTACGGCGGTGAGGACTGGGAGCTGGGGCACCGCGCCCTGGTGGCCGGGGCCGACCTCCGGTTCCTGCCCGATGCCGTGGTCTGGCACGACGGACCCGACCTGGCCGGGCGCCCCGAGGACCTGGCGCTGACCAAGAACGCCGAGACCCTCGCCCTGGCCTCTCGCCTGCCCGACGCTGACGTCCGCGGCCTCGGCCTGGTCTGGCGGCGGCCCGACGTCGTCGTGCGGCTCGACATCGACGGGACCAGTGCTGCGGGTGTGGTCGCGAGTGTCGAGTCACTGCTCGAGGGGACCGATGCCCGGTTGTGGCTGGGCGATGCGCCGGCGGCCGTCGACGTGCTGAGCCAGGTGGAGGACCCCCGGGTGCATCTGGGTACACCACCGGAGGATGTCCTGCGGTCGGCCCGCTTCATCGTCGACTGCCGCGCGGTCGTCCTGCAGGGTGCCACGCTGCGCGACCTGTGCCGTCGCGCGCCCGTCGCCGGGCCTGCGTTCCGGCTGGCCCGGATGCGCGACGAGAACCGAGCAGCGAGAGGTAAGCCCACGCAGCCGGACAGCGACCTGCCACCCGGTGTCTCCGCCGAGATCCCTGGCCCGGACCTCGTCCTCGAACGGTTCTGGCAGGCCCGCGTCAGGTCTCGTTGAAGCGGTCCGCCGCCCGGTTGCCCCACGTCGTCAGCCGTTCCACGAGACCTGACCCGAGCTGTCGGCGCGCGGTCTCGCCGCGGACGGTCGGAGTGGGCGCTGACGGCGCTGACGGCGCGGCCGGGAGGACGCGGGCGAGCAGGCCCATCGCCACCGCCGTCGTCGCGGGTGCCACCCCGGCCACCCGGGCTCCGACCTTGGCCAGGGGCGTGAGGATGACCGTGCTGCGGCCGCGAAGCACCCCGCGCACGATCCGGCGGGCGGCTCGCTCGGCGTCCATCGACAGCAGTGGGAGTGACGCTCCCGGCGCGAACCACGCATACTCGGCCGCCGCGTCGCCGGTCATCTCGGCCTGGAGGTGCGAGCCGGTGCGCATCAGCCCGGGTGCCACCGTCGTCGCCGTGATGCCGGTGCCGGCCAGCTCGGCCCGGAGCCCCTGGGTGAACCCCACCGCCCCGAACTTGGCAGTGCTGTAAGGCAAGAGGTGCGGCACGCTGACCAGCCCACCGATCGAGGCGACCGTGCCGATCCGGCCGCGCCCGCGACGCCGCATCGCGGGAAGGACGGCCAGGGCCATGGTGATGGGGCCCCACTGCATGATGTCGATGGCCTCGGTGAAGTGGTCGCGCGTCATCGCGGCCAGTGGTCCGACCTGGATGACCCCGGCCACGTGGATCGCGACCTCGATCGGCCCTCGGTCCCGCTCGATCTCCTCGACGAGTGCGGCGACGCGTGCGTGGTCCCGGACGTCGCAGACCGCCGTGTCGTTCGCGATGCCGTCGGCGAGCAACCGGGCGGCGGCCCGTCGCAGCTCCTCGGCGTCGCGCGCCCAGATCACCGGGTGCAGGCCCCGGCGCCCCAGCTCACCGGCGATGAGCAGGCCGAGACCGCGGGAGCCGCCGACGACCAGGGCCACTGGGGTCTTCGGATCCATGGGTCAGCCCAACGGAGCGGTCAGCTCGACGTTGATGTCGTCCGGATCCTGGAAGGACAAGATGGCGATCCCCGCGTCGGCCAGCTCGTTGACCTCGCCGTGGGCGATGCCGGCGCCGTTCAGGGCCTCCTCAGCGGCGTCGAGGTCGGCCCGGGAGGCGACCGCGAAGCTGACGTGGTCGAGGCCGGTGTGCTCAGAGTCGAACGTGGCCGTCCCGACGGGGCGCAGGCCGAACAGGGTGCCCTGCGGGGTCTGGTAGACGACGCCTCCGTAGAACGACTCCGGCGACGTGCGGACACCCGGCTGGTCGACCTGCGCGGATGCGTCGATGGCGGCGGGCCATCCGAACACCTGGTCGTAGAACGCCTTCGACCTCTCGATGTCGGTGACGGTGAGTCTGACGTGGGCGAACCCGGTGCTGTTGACGAGAGGCATACCGGGACGCTACCCGCGAGGTGGTGCGGGAAACCTGGACGCCTATTTGGCGAGCCCGGAGACCAGGTTGATGGACGCGGCGATGATGACGGTGCCGAGGGGGAACGAGACGAGGGCCTGGTGCAGCGCGGTGCGTCGGATCGCCTTGGTCTTCAGGTCGGTGTCGGAAACCTGGAACGTCATGCCCACCGTGAAGGCGAGGTAGGCGAAGTCGCGGTAGTCGGGCCGCTCGTCGTCCTGGTTGAAGTCGATGCCGCCGGGGCGGCCCGCATAGTAGAGCTGCGCATACCGGGTCGTGTAGACCGTGTGCACCGTCGTCCACGTGACGAACACCGAGAAGAGCGCAAGCCCGGCCTCGAAGAACTTGCTGCTGCCGTCGTCGTTGCTAGCCCCGAAGAGCACCACGCCGACGGCGACGATGCTCGCGAGGCCGGCCATGATGACAACGAGGTCCGTCGTCTCCCGGCCGGGGTTCTCGCGCTGGCTGTGAGCGCGGGTCGAGTCGGGGTCCAGCTTCCAGATCGACGCCCACATCCAGATGCAGAAGGTCAGCGCGAGCGCGTCCCACCCGATCAGCGGGGCCGACTTCCCCACGCCCGCCACGGCGGAGCCCACACCGACGACCACTCCGACCACGGCGGCGATGGCGAGCTTGGTGCGTGCGGAGCGGTCCTGGGCCGCGGGGGTGACCGAGCCGTGCGGGTGGCTGGGGGCGCCGTCTTGCTCGTGGTCCGACATGGTCTCGGATCATAGGAGCCGGTATGCGAGATGTCGCCTCGGCCGGGCCCCCTGCGGCGGATTCGGTGCAGGTTCCCAGCCTCGGTCAGGAAGGCGCCGGGTCGCGGACCCGCCCCCACGACTCCCGACTCGCCAGCGCGTAACCTGCGAGGGACATGACAATGGGACCAGAAGGAGCGCGATGACGTCGACGGCGGACCACGAGATCGACCTCGACGCACTGCCGGCCGCGGCGCGGGCCGACCTCCCTCGCGCGCACCACTACGGCGAGTTCTACGGCCTAGAGCCCCTTCCCGACGACGGTCGGCCGCTGCTGGTCGTCCACGGCAACTGCCAGGCGGAGTCGTTGCGGCTGCTCCTGCAGAACGCGCCCGACGCGCCCTGCTCGAGCGTCCGCATCCCCGCGGTCCACGAGATCGCGGCCGACGAGATGCCGTTCCTGGAGCGGCTGCTCCGTCGCAGTGACGTGCTCGTCGTCCAACCCATCGCCAGCGGCTACCGCGACCTGGCGCTCGGCACGGACGACGTCCAGGCCACCGCCGGCCGGACCCGGTCGGTCGTCTTCCCCGTCTTCCGGTTCGTCGGGCTACAGCCGTACCAGGTGGTCACGGGTTCGAGCAACCCTCCCGTCGTGCCCTACCACGACCTGCGGACGGTGCTGCGAGCCGCCGGACTCCCTTCGGCCCCGCGGCTCGACGCCGACCGCGTCGAGGCGGTGACCGCCTGGTCACTGGCTGCGTTGCGCCAGCGCGAGGAGGCGGCCGGTGCCGTGCCCGTGCACGACCTCGTGCGTGCCACCGGGGTGCGGGCCGCCAACACCGTCAACCACCCAGGCAACCCGGTCCTCGTCGACCTGGCCCGGCGCATCCAGGGGGCGCTCGGCTGGGCGGAGACCGCCACCGATCCGGGCTTCGAGCTCCTCGACAGCGTGCACTCGCCGCTGGAGCAGGGGGTCCGTGACGCGGTCGACCCGTCGGCGCCGGTGCGCGACGACTGGGTCGTCGACGGCCACGCCGTGCCGGACGCGCACGTCGTCGAGGAGCAGCTGGCCTGGTATGCCGGCCATCCCGACGTCGTCGAGATGGTCGTCGGACGCTCCGCCGACCAGCTGCGCTGCCTGGGGGTCACGGGGTCCTGACCGACTCCGGTGTGACGAGAGCCCCGGATGACCCGCGTACGGTGGGTGGGTCGTCAGTGGTCGTGACGGGTGCCCGGCTGATGCCGCGCGGTGCCCGTGCAGACGGAGCTGTCACTGCGGTCCTTACCGACGACGTGGGGTATGCCGGTGCTCCTGGCCGGCCCGCGCCCCCTGAACCTCACCCAAGGAGAACGATGCTCACCGTCAACGCCTACGCGGCCCCCAGCGCGACCGCCCCCCTCGAGCCGACCACCATCGAGCGCCGTGACGTCGGCGCCCACGACGTCCTTATCGACATCAAGTTCGCCGGCATCTGTCACTCGGATATCCACACCGCTCGAGGTGAGTGGGGTCCGACCACCTACCCGCTCGTCGTCGGCCACGAGATCGCCGGCGTGGTGGCCGAGGTCGGACCTGAGGTCACCAAGCACCACGTCGGCGACCGGGTCGGTGTCGGCTGCATGGTCAACTCCTGCCGCGAGTGCCGCTACTGCCTCGCGGGCGAGGAGCAGTTCTGCGTCAAGGGCAACACCGGCACCTACGGTGCGAAGGACCGCGACGGCACGGTGACCCAGGGTGGGTACTCCACCCACGTCGTCGTCACCGAGGACTTCGTGGTCCGCATCCCCGAGGCGCTGGCGCTCGACGTCGCCGCCCCCCTGCTCTGCGCCGGGATCACGACCTTCTCGCCGCTGAACCACTGGAACGCCGGCCCGGGCACGAAGGTCGCCATCGTCGGTCTTGGCGGCCTCGGCCACATGGGCGTCAAGATCGCCCACGCCATGGGCGCCGAGGTCACGGTGCTCTCGCAGTCGCTGAAGAAGCAGGAGGACGGCCTGCGCCTCGGCGCCGAGCACTACTACGCGACCTCGGATGAAACCACCTTCGACGACCTCGCCGGCTCGTTCGACCTGGTGCTCAACACGGTCAGCGCACCCATCGACGTCGATGCCTACCTCGGCCTTCTCGCTGTCGGCGGAGCGCTGGTCAACGTCGGTGCCCCCCCGGAGCCGTTGTCGCTCAACGTCTTCTCGCTCATCGGTGGACGCCGGTCCTACGCCGGGTCGCTCATCGGCGGCATCCGGGAGACCCAGCAGATGCTCGACTTCTGCGCGGAGAAGGGCATCGGCGCCGAGGTCGAGGTCATCGCCGCCGACCGGGTCAACGAGGCGTGGGAGCGCGTCCTGGCCTCTGACGTGCGCTACCGCTTCGTCATCGACACGGCCACGCTCGCCTAGTCGGTCTGGTTCGCAGCGTTCACCTAGCGGGAGGCCGCGCGGTAGCGGTGCTCAGGCCGCCCGGTGCTCCCGTAGCTGAGGTCGAGGTCGACGAGCCGGCGGCGCAGCAGCTCGGCCAGACAGCGCTGCGCCGTCGGCCGACTCGCCCCCAGCACGTCGGCGACCTCTGCGGTGGCGATGGGTGCCGGGGCACTCGTCACGATGTCGAGCACCTTGGCCATCGTCGGTGGCAACGGTCGACGCGGCGCCCGACGGGCGGCCCGGGCCCGGATGCCGTAGAGCGCGTCCACGATGTCCTGGCTCGCCTCCGCGGCCCCGGTCAGCTGCTGGGTCCACGCTCGGTAGGCCTCGAGCTGCTCCCGGAGGGCCACGAAGGTGAACGGCTTGACCAGGTAGTAGAAGGCGCCCAGCTGCATCGCGTTGCGCACGGAGTCGAGGTCGCGGGCCGCAGTGACCGCCAGGAAGTCCGGTTGGTCGCTCTCGGCCCCGCCCGTCGTGGCTAGCCGGCGGATGACGTCGAGCCCACTGCCGTCGGGGAGGTACATGTCGAGGAGCAGCAGGTCAGGCGACAGCTCGTCCACCAGGGTCGCGGCCTCCGCGCAGCTGTGCGCCTCCCCCACGACGATGAACCCGGGCACCCGCCCCACCCCGATCGCGTGGGCCTGCGCCACATGGAAGTCGTCGTCGACGACCAGAACCCGGATCACGTCGTCCATCAGACCGGCCGACGCACCGATACCGGGAGGGCGACGTGGAACTCGGCCCCGCCATCGGGCGTGACGGAGACGGTGACGGTGCCGCCGGCCCGGGTGACCAGGCGGTGGACCAGCGCCAGCCCGACCCCGCGGTGGATCCCCTCCCTGGGCGGTTTGGTGGTGAACCCGTCGACGAAGACGTCCTCGACCAAGCCGTCCGGGATCCCGGGCCCGGTGTCGCTCACCCGCACGTGGGCATACCGGCTCGACTCGCTGACCCGCACGGTGACCGTTCCCCGGGGATGCCGTCCCACCGTGCGTGGGTCGTCCGCCACCGCGTCGATCGCGTTGTCGATGAGGTTGGCCATGATGGTGACCAACGGGCTCGACTCGACATCTGCGTGCTCCAGCCGGCTCTCCGGGTCGAGGACGACGACGACGCCGCGCTCGGCGGCGACCGAGGTCTTGGCCAGCAGCAGAGCGACAACGACCGGCGGGGCGACGCGGCTGCGGATGTCCTCGGCCACGAGTGTGGTCTGAGCCCGCAGCTGGCTGCTGTAGCGGGCCGCCTCCTCGGTCTCACCCAGCTCCAGGAGCACCGAGAGCACGTGCAGCCGGTTGGAGAACTCGTGCTCTTGCGCGCGTAGGGCGTTCGTGAGCCCGGTGACCGAGTCGAGCTGGCGCAGCAGCGCCTCCATCTCGGTGCGGTCTCGGATGGTGACGACCCAGCCGGCCGGGCGGCCGCCGACGGTCACCGGCATCCGGTTGAGCACCAGGAGATGCTCGTCGGTGACGGCCACGCGGTCGGGACCGGCCACGCGTCCGACGAGGATGTCCTGCAGCTGGCTCGGTGCGACGGCGTCCTCGATGCGTTGCCCCAGCTGGGCCGTCGGGAGCTGGAGGAGTCGGCGCGCTTCCTCGTTGAGCACGTTGACGCGGCCGCGGGCGTCGATGCCGAGCACGCCTTCACGAATCCCGTGCAGCATCGCCTCCCGCTCCTGCACGAGAGCCACGATCTCGGCGGGTTCCAGACCGAAGGTCACCCGTTTGATGGTGCGGGCCAACAGGAACGAGGCGGCCACGCCGAGCGCGAGGGCGAGCGCACCGCTGAGGAGGAAGGCACTGGTCTGCTGCGCTGACCGGGTGTTGACCGTCGACTCGAGGATGCCCACCGAGACCTCCCCGACGGGGCGGCCACTCGCATCGACGATGGGAGCCCGGACGTTGGCCGAGCGACCGAGATCGCCCTCGTCGATCCCCGTATGCACCTGGCCGTCCAGGGCGACCACCGGTTCCTGGATCTTCGCTCCGATGAGGTCGGGTCGCGGATGCGAGTAGCGCGTCCCCGAGGCGTCGATGACGACGACGTAGTCAGCCTGCGACTCTGCGCGGATCCGCTCGGCCAGAGCCGGCATGAGCCGGGCGGTGTCGCCCCCCGTGACGGCCTCCGCGACGTCGGGCATCGCGGCGACAGCCACAGCGATGCTGCGGGCCTGCACGACCGACTGCTCGTCGGTCAGTAACGACGCCTGATGAGCCACGAGAGCGGCGGCGATGACCATCATCACGACGACGATGCCGAGGACGCCGACCAGGATCCGAGCGGCGAGCGTCTTCCCCAGGCGCATCTGGCTCCTCGCGTCCGAGGGACGTCGACGTCCCTGACCTCTTGCGCCCACAGCATGGCTGAACGCAATGCACAAAACCATCTGTATCGCGGGTAACTCCCCGAAGGAGCACAACCGCGCAGCCGACCAGCCCGCCTTCCTAGCGTTACGGCTCTCAACGAGGAGGTGGTCACCCCGATGCCAGCGATCGAGCTGCGAGATGTCACGAAGAAGTTCGCGACCGCGGACGGCGGCACGTACACGGCCCTGGAGAACCTGTCGATGACCGTCGAGGAAGGCCAGTTCTGCGCCGTCGTCGGCCCGACCGGCTGCGGCAAGTCGACGACCCTGACCCTGGTGTCGGGCCTGGAGCGGCCCAGCGCCGGTCAGGTGCTGGTCGACGGCCGTCACGTCTCCGGGATCGACACGTCGACCGGGTTCGTCTTCCAGCAGGACGCCGTGTTCCCGTGGCGCAGCGTCCTCGACAACGTGTCGGCCGGGCCGAGCTACCGAGGGCTGGGCCGCGCGGCCGCAACGGCCCTGGCGCGCGACTGGCTGCGCCGGGTGGGGCTGTCGGGCTTCGAGGACCGCTACCCGCACCAGCTGTCGGGAGGGATGCGCAAGCGCGTCGCCCTGGCGCAGACGCTGATCAACCAGCCCCGGGTGCTCCTCATGGACGAGCCCTTCAGTGCCTTGGACGTGCAGACCCGCGCCATCATGTCGACCGAGCTCCTCCACCTCTGGGACGAGACGAAACCCGCGGTCATCTTCGTCACCCACGACCTCGAGGAGGCCATCGCGCTCGCGGACAAGGTCATCGTCCTCACTGCGGGGCCCGGCACGGTGAAGGCGGAGTTCGCGATCGACCTGCCCCGCCCCCGGGTGGTGCAGGAGATCCGGTTCGACGAGCGCTTCGTCAGCCTCTACGAGCAGATCTGGGACGCACTGCGGTCCGAGGTCGAAGAGGCCTACGCCCGGTCGACGCAGGTGCAGGAGGCGTCGTGAGCGACCGGCCTTCGACGACGACCCCCGAAACCCCCGTCGACCCGGGGTCGTCCACCCCGCTGGAGGCGCCGCTGCGTGTCGGCACCGGCGCCACCCCCGGAACAGGGACGGCCACCGCCCCCCAGCCGGCCACCGGCGCACGGCCGGCGCGACGTCGGCGGCCCACCCACCGACGGTGGCTGCTTGCCGGTCTGCGGCTCGGCATCCTCGCGGCGCTCCTCGGCGCCTGGCAGCTCGGCGTGCACGGTGGTGCCATCGACCCGTTCTTCTGGGGCGACCCCGTCGGGGTGTGGCAGCAGCTCCTCGAATGGGCCACCGTGGGAACCCCTCAGGGATCGCTCGGTGACCAGATCGTCGTGACGCTGGAGGAGGCGGTGCTCGGGTTCATCATCGGCTCGATCCTCGGAATCGTCTGTGGGATCGCGCTCGGACGGGTCCGCATCCTCTCCGAGCTGTTCGCGCCGTTCCTCAAGGCGGCCAACTCGATCCCCCGCATCATCCTCGGGTCGATCTTCACCGTGGCCTTCGGTTTCGGCATCCAGTCCAAGGTGATGCTCGCCGTCGTCCTCGTCTTCTTCGGCGTCTTCTTCAACGCCTTCCAGGGCACCCGCGAGGTCGACCGCAACCTCATCGCGAACGCTCGGCTGCTCGGGGCATCCCGGTGGCGAGTGACCCGTGACGTCGTGCTCCCGTCGGCCTTCACATGGATCCTCGCCAGCCTGCACATCAGCTTCGGGTTCGCGCTGATCGGTGCCCTCGTCGGCGAGATCCTCGGCGCCAACAAGGGTCTGGGCCTGCTCATCCGCTCCTCCCAGAACAACTTCAACATGGACGGTGTCCTCGCCGGCATGGTCATCGTCGCGGTCATCGCGCTCTCCGCCGAAGGGCTCATCACGGCTCTGGAGAACCGGCTGCTGTCGTGGCGACCGCCTCAGGTCCACGGCGCGGCCGCCGTCGAGTGACCGCTCCCGCTCCCCCTGTCTGACCGCCCCCGAAGCCCCCGCACCACCCTCAAAGGAGAGACCGTGAAACCTTCGCGCCTGGCCATCCTCGCCACCGCCGTCCTCACCACCAGCGCCCTGTCGGCCTGCGCCAACAACGCCTCGGGCAGCAGCCAAGCCGCAGCCCCCGGAACGGCGGCCACCCAGGCCGACGCCAGCGCCCCGGCCGTCACGATCATGGTGGGCGGCCTGAGCAAGCAGATCTACCTCCCCTACATGCTCGCCAAGCAGCTTGGCTACTACGACAAGGTCGGCGTCAACGTCAACCTCGTCGACGAGCCGGCGGGTGGCGACGCGACGGAGAACATGCTTGCCGGGCAGGTTCAGGGCGTCGGGGGCTTCTACGACCACAACATCGCGCTGCAGGCCCAGGGCAAGGCATCCGAGTCTGTAGTGTCGATGCTCCAGATCCCCGGCGAGGTCGAGCTGTGCCGCTCCGACCTCAAGGGCGTCGTCAACAGCCCCGCCGACTTCAGCGGCCGCTCGCTCGGCATCACCGACACCGGGTCGTCGACCGACTTCCTCACGCAGTACCTCACCAAGAAGAACGGGGTCGACCCGACCGCCACCACCCGCCGGGGTGTCGGCGCCGGCCAGACCTTCATCGCAGCGATGAAGCAGAAGGCGATCGACTGCGGAATGACGACGGAACCCACTGTGTCGCAGGCGCTTTCGGACGGGACGGCCTTCATCCTCCTGGACATGCGCACCGCCGACGGGTCGAAGCAGGCGCTCGGCGGCACCTACCCCGCCACGTCGCTGTACATGCAGACCGACTGGGTCAACGGCAACAAGCCGACGGTGCAGAAGCTGGTCAACGCCTATGTGGCCACGTTGACCTGGATCCAGCAGCACAGCGGTCAGGACATCGCCGACAAGATGCCGGCTGACTACTACAAGGGCGTCGGCAAGGACGCCTACGTCGCCGCCCTCAACAGCGAGAAGGGCATCTTCAACCCCAACGGGATCATGCCGAGCGACGGCCCGGCCACCTGCCTCGCCGTGCTGGGTGCGTTCAACGCCACCGTGAAGGGCAAGCAGATCGACCTCACCAAGACCTACACCGACGAGTTCGTCAAAGCGGCTCAGCCCGTGAGCTGATCACGAGCGAACGACGAGAGGGGGTGTGCCGGCCGACGCCGGGACACCCCTCTCTCGATGGGCGAAGGCGCGCGCCAGCGCGAGCACTCCTTGGGGGATGCGCTCAGGTGCGACGGCGCACGAGGTACGCCAGCGTCACCACCGCGGCCGCGCCCACGACGGCGGCGGCCAGCCTCCCGGTCCGTTGGGACAACGCCGTGTGGACGAGGGTGGGGACGCCCGACATCGACGGGCGCAGGCGTACCTGGCCGGCCGACGTCACGTGAACCAGCCCCAGGTCTCGGCCCTGGGAGGTCAGCCGAACCGGGACGTCGGCGAGCCGGGCCAGGGGCAGCGACACCGGCAGACCCCGGCTCAGCCCCCGTCCCGGGACGCAGCGCAACAGGGTGGCCGGATCCGGGACGTCGAGGACGAGGCCGCCGACCCCGTCGCCAGCACCGTCCCTGTCGTTGCTGAGGTGCGCCGTGGTGGACCCACGGTCGTGGG
>JALZBI010000007.1:0-3126 GCA_030947565.1 Actinomycetota bacterium | reverse complement strand
GGTCGGCGACGAACGAGAGCGGCGAGAGGACGGGCTCAGGCACGGGAGCCGTTGCTGGCGGCTCCGCGGTTGTCCTTGTCCTTCGTCGTGATGCGCAGGGTGCCGTTGAGCTTCCAGGTGGCCCGGGCGCTGTCCGGACCGGTGGACCGGGGCACCTCCACGGTCATGTCGACGAAGGTGTAGTCGATCGTCGCCTCTTGGCCGGTGAGGTACGACCACATGTCGCGGCCGAGGTCGGAGAACGAGGTGGTCGAGGGGGCGTTGTCGAGCGTGTTGCTGGACATGAGATCTCCTGGGTGAGGCGAATGGGGGGACAGCCGCCCGAGGCAAGACCTTCGCCGCACACAACCGCTCTCCCACTATGCGGTCTGCGAGCGGACCCGCCAGTCGAGCGAGTCACACAAACTCGCGCGGGAGCCAAGGGTTTAACCTCGAGGAAGCGGGTAGACCCTGCGTGAGAGGGAACCAGCCAATAGTCCGCCTGATCTACGCTGAACCTGTTGCCCATCCGCGAAGTCGCGATTCATCACCCACCCACCCCACGTGGGGCTCCGGCTGGCGTGCTCAGCACGTCGACCACCATCAGCGCCTAGCGCCGACGAAAGAAGATGACTATGTCCGAGGGATACGAGACCCCCTCTGCGCCGCGGCGCACCGAGTTCGACCCCACCTTCGACCCGACGTACACCGAGGTCCCGACCACCGCGGGGTCCACCAGCTACTCCACCCCGAGCTCAGGCTCCACGACCGGTGTCGCTGCCGACCAGGCCAAGCAGGTCGGCCAGGACGCCCTCGACAGCGGCAAGCAGGTCGCTGGTGTGGCCGCCGACCAGGCGAAGTCGGTGGCGTCCGAGGCCGGTGCCCAGGCCAAGAACCTGCTGGGCGAGGCCCGCACGCAGCTGTCCGACCAGGCATCCACCCAGCAGAACAACCTCGCCGCTTGGCTGAAGTCCATCGTCGACGAGCTGGAGCAGATGGCCAACGGCACCAACGACCCCGCTCAGAGTGGTCCGGCCTCGTCGCTGATGAACCAGGTGTCCACCCGGGCCAAGGGCGCGTCGACCTGGCTGGAGGACCACGAGCCGGCCGACCTGCTCTCCTCCGCAACCCGTTTCGCTCGGCAGCGCCCGGGCCTCTTCCTGGCCCTGGCGGCCACCGGCGGCGTGTTGGCCGGTCGGCTCACCCGTGGGCTCACCGCGGACGCTGCACCTGAGGGCTCGCCCATCGGCTCGACGGGTGGCCAGACGGGCTACGACTACCCCGTTGCGCCGGTGGCGACGACGAACCCCTACACGACTGCCGTCCCCGAGACGGCGTATGCCGAGGGGTCCGGCTACAGCTCGGTCCCCGGTGACGACGTTCTCTACGGCGACGACCTCGACGAGGCCCGCCGTTCAGGGTTCCAGGGCGGCACGGGAACGGATCGTGACTTCCGTTGAGTAGCACCGAGGGTTACCGGTCCGGCGCTCACGGAAACGTGGACGACCGGCCGATCGGAGAGGTGTTCAGCGCGGTCACCGCTGACCTGTCGACGCTGATCCGGCAGGAGGTGGCGCTGGCCAAGGCCGAGGTCCGGCAGAGCGCCACCCAGGCCGGGGGGGCCGCCGGCAAGCTCGCCGGCGCCGGCGTCGCTGGTCACTTCGTCCTGCTGTTCGTCTCCATCTCCGCCTGGTGGGGACTGGGACAGTTCATCGGCAACCAGTGGTCCGCGCTGGTCGTGGCCGTGTTCTGGGCCATCGTGGGCGCCGTGCTCTACTCCTCCGGCCGCGCGCAGCTCAAGCGGGTCGAGGGCATTCCCCAGACCACCGAGACCACCAAGCAGATTCCCCCGGCACTTGCCGGAAACGAGGAGACATCATGACGACCGACTACACCGCCGCCGACCCCAACGACCCGGACCAGATCCGTCGGGAGATCGAGGCCACCCGTGCGGACCTCAGCAACAACGTCAACGCTCTGTCCGAGAGCGTGAAGCCTGGCAACGTCGCTCGCCGCCAGGTGGACAAGGTCGTCGGCGGCGCCGCCGGCCTCAAGGACCGCGTCATGGGGGCGGCCGACGACGCGTCATCGTCCGCTGGGGGTGCCGTCGGTGACGCCGCCGGCAGCGTTAAGGATGCAACCAGTTCTGCGCCCAGCGCGCTCAAGTCCCGCACCCGTGGCAACCCGGTCGCCGCCGGGGTCGTCGCGTTCGGCCTGGGCTGGCTCGTCTCCTCCCTGATCCCGGCGTCGGACGCCGAGCAGAAGGCGGCCACGGCGCTGAAGGAGAGGGCGCAGCCGTTGACCGAGGGAGTCACACAGGCCGCCAAGGACGTGGCCGGCCAGCTCCAGGAACCGTTGCAGCAGGCTGCGGCCGAGGTGAAGAGCACGGCGACCGATGCCGCTGCCACCGTGAAGGACGAGGCCACCTCGGGTGCTCAGGACGTGTCCGGCTCCGCCAAGGGTGCTGTCGGCGAGGTCAAGGACCAGGCGACCTCCTGATCTGACCCATCGAGGCCGGCTGCCGCGAACGCGGTGGCCGGCCTTGTCATTTCCCGTCGCGGACCTCCGCGACCGGGGGCCGATGTCGGTCTCCTCCGTTGCCTCGAAAGGCTTTTCATGAACAGCAGTCGCAACACTGTCATCCGCACCCTGCACGACGTCGGTGCCGCCGCCTGGTTCGGCGGGTCCCTCATGGGCGCCGTCGGCCTCAACGGGGCGACCAAGGACGTCGCCGACCCGACCGAGCGGGCGGCCGTCGCTTCCTCCGGCTGGGCCCGCTGGAGCCCCATCGCCGCGACCGCGATCGCGGCCCACGCCATCGGTGGCATCGGCCTCATCGTCGCCAACCGCGACCGCGTCTCCCAGCAGAGCGGAGTCGGTGCCAACACCGCCGTCAAGACGGTGGTCACGGTCGCCGCCGTGGCGACCACCGCGGCCAGCGGCCTACTCGGTGCCCGCCTCGCCAGGGACGCCAAGGACGCCCCGGTGCCGACCGAGGGCGGGACCGTGCCCACCGCCACGACCCCGCCGCGGACGGCCAAGCTCCAGCAGGCGCTACGCGTGTTGCAATGGGTCAACCCCGTGCTCACCGGCACCATCGTCGCCCTCGGCGCCCAGCAGGGTGAGCAGCAGAAGGCTGGTCAAGTT
>JALZBI010000417.1 GCA_030947565.1 Actinomycetota bacterium | reverse complement strand
TGCACCAGCTCGTCGGCGTGCGCCTCGATCGCGTCGGCGAACCCCAAGAGCGCCTGCTGCCGCTCGCTCGGCGTCGTCTGGCCCCACGTCTCGAACGCCGTGGCGGCGGCGCGGTAGGCGGCATCGACGTCGGCTGCCGAGGAGACCGGCGCCGTGGCCACGACCTGCGCCGTGGACGGGTCGACGATCTCGGTCCGAGCGTCGGTCTCCGGCTCCACGTAGCCGCCTCCGACGAAGTTCCGCAGCATTCTCATGTCCCCAACCAACCACGAAATCCGTCACTGTTCCAGACTCTGACGACTGATTTCGTCGCGACGACTTGCCTTTTCAGAGCTGGGCGGCAACGATCGGCGGTATGCCTGTCCTCGACGCCGTGTCGAAGCGCATCGTCGAGCTGCTCCAGGAGGACGGCCGCCAGCCGTTCGTCACCATCGCCCGCGAGGTCGGCCTGTCCGAGGCGGCGGTCCGCCAGCGGGTCCAGAAGCTCATCGACGCCGACGTCATGCAGATCGTTGCGGTGACCGACCCGCTCCAGGTCGGGTTCACCCGCCAGGCCATGGTCGGCATCCGCGTGTCGGGTGACGTCACCGCGGTGTCCGACGCGCTCTGCGCGATGCCCGAGGTCTCCTACGTCGTGACGACCGCCGGCAGCTTCGACCTGCTCGCCGAGGTGGTCTGCGAGGACGACGAGCACCTGCTCGACCTGCTCATGGGCCGCATCCGCACCCTGTCCGGCGTCAGGACGACCGAGACGTTCGTCTACCTGAAGCTGAACAAGCAGCACTACAACTGGGGAACGAGATAGCACCGCCATGACGACGACGACCGACACCTTCAGCGAACCGACCGGCACGACGCATACCCCCTCCGGGGCCACGTACGCCGCCGCGGCCCGCGACCACCTGTGGGGGCACTTCACCCGCCAGTCCGCCTGGGAGACTGAGGGATCGGGTCCACCGATCATCGTGCGCGGCGAGGGTCACCGGATCTGGGACGACCGCGGCAAGGAGTACATCGACGGCCTGGCCGGGCTGTTCGTCGTGCAGGTGGGGCACGGCCGCACCGAGCTGGCGGAGGCGGCGGCCAAGCAGGCCGAGCAGCTGGCCTTCTTCCCCCTCTGGTCCTACGCCCACCCACGAGCGATCGAGCTGGCCGAGCGTCTGGCCGCCGGCGCCCCCGGTGACCTCAACCGGGTGTTCTTCACGACCGGCGGCGGCGAGGCGGTCGAGACCGCGTGGAAGCTGGCCAAGCAGTTCTTCAAGCTGACCGGAAAACCCACCAAGCACAAGGTGATCAGCCGATCGGTGGCCTACCACGGCACCCCCCAGGGCGCGCTGTCGATCACGGGGATCCCGGCGGCCAAGGAGATGTTCGAGCCCCTGGTACCCGGCGCGTTCAAGGTGCCGAACACGAACCTCTACCGCGCCCCCGAGCACCTGCGCGACGACGAGAAGGCGTTCGGGCTGTGGGCCGCCGACCGGATCGCCGAGGCCATCGAGTTCGAGGGCCCCGACACGGTGGCCGCGGTCTTCCTCGAGCCGGTGCAGAACTCGGGTGGCTGCTTCCCCCCGCCACCCGGCTACTTCCAGCGAGTGCGCGAGATCTGCGACGCGTACGACGTGCTGCTCGTCTCCGACGAGGTGATCTGCGCGTTCGGACGGATCGGGTCGATATTCGCCTGCGACGACTTCGGCTACGTGCCCGACATCATCACCTGCGCCAAGGGGATGACCAGCGGCTACTCCCCCATCGGCGCGATGATCGCCAGCGACCGGCTGTTCGAGCCCTTCCGGCACGGCACGACGTCGTTCCCGCACGGCTACACCTTCGGCGGGCACCCGGTGTCGTCGGCGGTCGCCATGGCCAACCTCGACATCTTCGAGCGCGAGGGCCTCAACGCCCACGTCAAGGAGCACGCCCCAGCGTTCCGGGCCTCGCTGGAGACCCTGCTCGACCTGCCGATCGTCGGCGACGTGCGCGGGGAGGGGTACTTCTACGGGATCGAGCTGGTCAAGGACAAGGTCACCCGGGAGACCTTCGACGACGAGGAGTCGGAGCGGCTGCTGCGGGGCTACCTGTCCAAGGCGCTGTTCGAGGCCGGCCTCTACTGCCGCGCCGACGACCGCGGAGACCCCGTCATCCAGCTGGCGCCGCCATTGACCATCGGCCCCGTCGAGTTCGCCGACATCACGGGGCGGCTGCGTTCCGTGCTCGAGGGTGCGCTGGCGCATATCTGAGGGGCGGGGGCGAGCGGGTGGCACGGCATACTCGGGCGGATGTCTCCCAGCCAAGCGCAGACCCTCCTCGACATGTGGCTCGACCCCGAGGACGACCCGCGGGCCCACGACGAGATCGAGGTCGTCGACGAGCGGACCAACCTGCAGGAGTATCTCCGCGTCTACCGGACCACCCTGCGGATGAAGTGCGACGGGCTGACCCCGGGGCAGCTCGCCACCCGCTCGGTGCCGCCGTCGACGATGTCCCTGCTGGGCCTCATCCGGCATATGGCCAAGGTGGAACGCGACTGGTTCCGCCTGCGGGGCGCGCGCGAGGACGCCCCCCGCCTGTACTGGTCGGAACAGGACCGCGATGAGGCGTTCACGGGGGCGGTCGCCCAGCAGGCGGTCGTCGACGAGGCGTTCGCCCGGTGGGACGAGGAGGTTGCCTACGGACAGCGCTTCGTCGCCGCCGAACCTGACCTCGGCCGCGTCTACACCTACCGCGACGGCGAGACCATCTCGCTGCGCGAGCTGATGCTGCACATGGTCGAGGAGT
>JALZBI010000416.1 GCA_030947565.1 Actinomycetota bacterium | reverse complement strand
GCCATGGTATGGGCGGCCAACGGGTCCAACGAGGTGATGCTGCAGGTCCTACAGGCGTTCGGCGGTCCGGGCCGGACGGCGGTTTCGTTCGCGCCGACGTACTCGATGTATCCCGAGTACGCTCGCGACGCGATGACCACCTGGGTCGAGGGCCGGCGTCACGAGGACTTCGGCTTCGACCTCGACCATGCCCGGGAGCTGATCATTCGGCACCAGCCGAGCGTGGTGCTGGTGCCGTCTCCGAACAACCCCACCGGCACCTTGCTGCCGCTGGACGTGGTCGGCGCGCTGTGCGACCTGGCGCCCGGTGTGGTGGTCGTCGACGAGGCGTACGCCGAGTTCCGGCGGTCCGGTAGCCCGAGCGCACTGGAGCTGCTGGCGTCCCGGCGGAACCTGGTGGTGACCCGCACGATGAGCAAGGCCTTTGCCCTGGCCGGCGCCAGGTTGGGCTACCTGGCTGGAGCGCCGGAGGTCTGTGACGCACTGAGGCTCGTGCGGCTGCCCTACCACCTCTCCGCCGTGACGCAGGCAGTTGCGGCCGCGGCGCTGCGCCACGTCGCCGAGCTGCTCGGCAACGTGGACGAGCTGCGCCGCGAGCGAGACTCGACGGTGGTCTGGCTGCGTGACCACGGCTGGACGGTCGCCGACTCCGATGCCAACTTCGTGCTGTTTGGCACGTTCGCCGACCGGCATCGCGTGTGGCAGGGGTTGCTCGACCACGGCGTACTCATCCGTGAGACGGGCCCGCCGGGTTGGCTGCGGGTCTCGATCGGCACGTCCAAGGAGATGACCGCGTTTCGCGACGCACTGATGGAGGTGACCCGATGAGCCGGACAGCGCGCGTCGAAAGGCAGACCAAGGAGTCCAAGGTGCTCGTCGAGCTCGACCTCGACGGGTCCGGACGGACCGAGGTGTCCACTGGCGTGGGTTTCTACGACCACATGCTCGAGGCTTTTGGTCGGCATGCCCTCTTCGACCTGACCGTGCAGACCGACGGCGACACCCACGTCGACGCCCACCACAGTGTCGAGGACACCGCGATCGCGCTCGGCGACGCGCTCCATGAAGCGCTGGGCGACAAGGCCGGGATCCGTCGGTTCGGGGACGCCCTGGTGCCGCTGGACGAGGCTCTCGTGCAGTGCGCGGTCGACGTCTCGGGCCGGCCTTACTGCGTCCACGTGGGGGAGCCTGAGGGTCTGGAGCTCGTGCTGGTCGGGGATGCCTACCTCGGCTCAATGACCCGCCACGTGCTCGAGACGCTGGCCCACCACGCCCAGATCGCCTTGCACATAAGGGTGATCTCGGGTCGCGATCCGCACCACCTCGTCGAGGCGCAGTTCAAGGCGGTCGCCCGGGCGCTGCGCGAGGCCGTCGCACTGGACCCGCGCGAGACCGGGATCCCGTCGACCAAAGGCAGTCTGTGACCTCTCCGGGCACCGCTGCTGTCCCCCCGGCCGCTTCGGTCGGACCCCCCGAGGTGGTCGTTCTCGACTACGGCTCGGGCAACCTGCGCTCGGTCGTGCGGGCCCTCGAGCGCGCGGGGTCGGCGGTGCGGCTGACGAGCGACAGGCAGGCGGCGCTGGCTGCCGACGGACTGGTCGTGCCCGGAGTCGGTGCGTACGCCGCCTGCATGAGTAGCCTGCGATCGGTTCACGGTCCGGAGATCATCGGGCGCAGGCTCGCGGGGGGCCGGGCAGTACTAGGCATCTGCGTGGGGATGCAGGTGCTTTTCGAGTCCGGTGTCGAGCACGGAGTCCGGTCTGAGGGCTGCGGCGAGTGGCCCGGTCTGGTGGAGCGCGTCCAGGCGCCCGTCATACCCCACCTGGGGTGGAACACCGTGGCCGTTCCCGAGGGCTCGACGCTGTTCGCGGGCGTCGAGAGGGAGCGGTTCTACTTCGTGCACTCCTACGCGGTCCGCCGCTGGACCCTGATCACCAACAACCGGACGCGTGCACCCCGGGTCAGCTGGACCGAGCACGGCGGTGACCGGTTCGTTGCGGCGGTCGAGAACGGGCCGTTGACGGCGACTCAGTTCCACCCCGAGAAGTCGGGTTACGCCGGGGCCCGGCTGCTGGCCAGCTGGGTGGCCATGTTGACGTCCGGGCAGTCGCGGTGAACAAGGAGAAACCCGAGTCCGTCCACCTGGAGCTGCTGCCCGCGGTCGACGTCGCCGGCGGCCAGGCGGTCCAGCTGGTGCAGGGCGTCGCCGGCTCCGAGAAGCTCTTCGGGGACCCGGTGGAGGCGGTGCTGCGCTGGCAGCAGTCCGGTGCGACGTGGATCCATCTCGTGGATCTCGACGCCGCGTTCGGGCGCGGCCACAACCGGGACCTGTTGGCCGCGATCGTCGGCGCTCTCGACATCGACGTCGAGATGAGCGGTGGGATCCGTGACGACGAGTCGCTTGCCGCCGCACTCGCGACCGGTTGCCGCAGGGTCAACATCGGGACGGCTGCGCTCGAGCGACCCGAGTGGTGTGCCCAGGCCATCGCGTCGTACGGGGACCGGGTGGCGGTGGGGCTGGACGTCCGCGGGCGGACGCTGGCGGCTCGGGGGTGGACCCGTGACAGCGGCGACTTGTACGACGTTCTGGAGCGTCTGGACGTCGAAGGCTGCTCGCGCTATGTAGTCACCGATGTCAACAAGGACGGCATGCTGGCGGGACCGAACCTGAGTCTGTTGCGAGCGGTGTGCAGTGCCACCGACCGGCCGGTGGTCGCCTCCGGCGGGATCAGTGAGCTCGGCGACCTGGCTGCGCTGATGGACCTCGTCGCCGAAGGGGTGGAGGG
>JALZBI010000095.1 GCA_030947565.1 Actinomycetota bacterium | reverse complement strand
ACAACAACGTGAGTTCGGTCGGGAAGGGGTGGTGCCGAACTCACGTCGGGCGGCGCTGGTCGACCACCCGGCGGGCCTTGCCGACCGACCGCTCGATGCCCCCGGGGCCACGGACCTCGACCCGGCACGTGGTGCCGACCCGGTCCTTGACGCGCGCGACGACCCGGGCAGCGAGCTCGCTCCGGTGCGCCTCCGGGATCTCTGCGTGGGTCTCGACGAGCACGGTCAGCTCGTCCAGGCGGTCCGGCCGCGTGAGGACGCACTGGAAGTAGGGCGCCAGCGCCGGTTCGGCGAGGACGATCTCCTCGATCTGCGTCGGGAACACGTTGACCCCGCGCACGATCATCATGTCGTCGGAGCGGCCGGTGATCTTCTCGATCCGCCGGAACGCCGGGTATGCCGTCCCCGGCAGCAGCCGGGTCAGGTCGCGGGTGCGGTAGCGCAGCACCGGCATGGCCTGCTTGGTCAGGCTGGTGAGCACCAGCTCCCCGACCTCCCCGTCAGGCACGGGCTCACCACTGACGGGGTCCACGACCTCGGGGTAGAAGTGGTCCTCCCAGACGTGCAGGCCGTCCTTGGTCTCGGCCGCCTCCTGCGCGACACCGGGGCCGATCACCTCCGACAGCCCGTAGATGTCGACGGCGTCCATGCGCGTGCGTTCCTCGACCTCGCGGCGCATCGCCTCCGTCCACGGTTCGGCCCCGAAGATGCCGACCCGCAGCGACGTCTCCTTCGGGTCGAGGCCTTGGCGCTCCATCTCGTCGAGCACGCTGAGGAAGTAGCTCGGCGTCACCATGATCACGCGCGGCTCGAAGTCGCGGATCAGCTGCACCTGCCGTTCGGTCATCCCGCCGGAGATGGGCACGACTGTGCAGCCCAGGCGCTCCGCGCCGTAGTGCGCGCCGAGGCCGCCGGTGAACAGGCCGTAGCCGTAGGCGACGTGGAGGAGGTCTCCGGGCCGTCCGCCGGCAGCGTGGATCGAGCGCGCCATGACCTCAGACCAGATGTCCAGGTCGCCACGGGTGTAGCCGACGACGGTGGGTCGGCCGGTCGTCCCGCTGCTGGCGTGGATGCGCACCACCTCGGACCGCGGCACCGCGAACATCCCGAACGGGTAGTTCGCGCGGAGATCCTCCTTGGTGGTGAACGGCACCCGCCGCAGGTCCTCCGGCGTCCGGATGTCGGAGGGGTGCACCCCGGCGGCGTCGAACGCCGCTCGGTAGTGGGGCACCGCGGCATACGCGGCCCGCACCGTCTCGCGCAGGGCGGTCACCTGACCGGCCCGCACCCGGTCCACGGACCACGTGCGCAGGTCGTCGAACCTCGTGTCGTCGCCGGTGACCACCTCGCGATGTTATGACGTCGGAACCTGGTCCGGTACGGTCGGCGCCCCGCTCCATGCCATGATCTCCGCTTGAGTGCCGCGTCCCTGCCGGCCCCGACCCAGGAGAACGCTCTCTCGTGACTACCCGTGTTGCCGTCCGCCCCCTCGTCGCCGTCGCCGCCCTCTCGGCGTTCGCCCTGACCGCCTGCAGCTCGGGCTCGTCCGGCACCTCGACCGGATCGGGTGGCGGCGCCGCCGGCTCCGGTTCGACCGCCTCGGCGGGCGGCTCGGGAGTCCCCCTCATCAGCGCCGGCAAGCTGACGGTCTGCACGCACCTTCCGTATGCGCCGTTCCAGTCCAACGACGACTCCGGCAAGACGGTCGGCTTCGACGTCGACATGATGGACCTGGTCGCCAAGAAGCTGGGCGCCACCCAGGCCGTCGTCGACACCCCGTTCGAAGGCATCAAGTCCGGGCAGGACCTCTCCACCGGCAAATGCGACATCGCCGCCGCCGGCATGACGATCACCGACGAGCGCAAGAAGGCCATCCTCTTCTCGCTGCCCTACTTCGACGCCACGCAGGCGCTGCTCGTCAAGGCCGACTCCAGTGTGAAGACGCTGGCCGACCTCAAGGGCAAGAAACTCGGTGCCCAGTCATCGACAACGGGGTTGGACTACGCCAACTCCAAGAAGGCCGAGGGTGGCTTCGACATCGTCGAGTTCCAGGACCTGGCGACCGAGACGCAGGCGCTGACCACGGGGCAGGTCGACGGCGCGATCAACGACCTCCCGGTGTGGTCGGAGGCCATCAAGGAGGACAAGGGCGCGACGAAGGTGGCGGCTCAGTTCGACACCGGTGAGCAGTACGGCTTCGGCATGAAGCTCGGCAACGACGCTCTGAAGACGGTGGTCGACGGCATCATCACCTCGTCCAAGGCCGACGGCTCCTACGCCGCGCTCTATACCAAGTGGATCGGCCAGGCGCCGCCGAAGTAGCGTCGACGTACCGGTCGTGCCACCCCGGGCGCGGCCGCCCAGCCGCCGTCCGCGAAAGGGCGACTCATGACCACCGAGACGGCCGCACCACCGACCACCGGGATGAGCCGTCGCCAGCGGGCCCGCCTGACCCGCGGCGGTCAGTACGCAATCGGCATCGTCGTGGTCCTGTTCCTCCTGCTCCAGACCGACTGGCCCCAGTTCAGCAAGGCCTTCCTGCGCTGGGACCTGTTCCAGGTCATGTGGCCGGGGGTGCTGCTGACCGGCATCAAGAACACGCTGATCTACACGGCGCTGGCGTTCGTCTTCGGACTCGTCGTCGGTCTGCTCATCGCCATGATGAAGCTGTCGTCGATCGGCCCCTACCGGTGGTTCGCCAACGCCTACGTCGAGCTGTTCCGGGGACTGCCCGCCCTCGTCGTGCTGTTCATGGTCGCCTACGGCATCCCGAACGCCTTCCCCGGCTTCGTGTTCCCCGGCGACATCTACGGCAAGGTCATGGTCGGGCTGGGGCTGACCGCCGCCGCCTACATGGCGGAGACGATCCGCGCCGGCATCCAGGCCGTGCCGAAGGGGCAGGTCGAGGCCGCCCGGACCCTCGGCATGAGCCCGTCCAAGACGATGGCCAACATCGTTCTGCCACAAGCCTTCCGGATCATCATCCCGCCACTGACCAACGAGATCATCCTGCTCGTCAAGGACTCGTCGCTGGTCTACGTGCTAGGGGTGACGTTCGCGGAGTACGAGCTGACGAAGTACGGCCAGAACTTCCTCAACAGCAAGGTCAACCCCACACCCCTCATCGTCGTGGCCATCGCCTACCTCGCCATCACCCTCCCGCTGTCGAGCCTCGTGCGGGTGCTCGAGCGGCGTTTCGCGAAGGCCCGGTGACGTGGTCATGACCCAGACGCCCCGCACCACGCCGACACGCAAGCCGCGCACCGCGGACGATGCGCCCGCCATCTCGATCCGCAACCTGTCGAAGTCGTTCGGCACCAACGAGGTGCTCAAAGACATCAGCCTCGAGGTCGGCACGGGCGAGGTGGTCTGTGTCATCGGCCCGTCCGGTTCGGGCAAGTCGACCCTGCTGCGCTGCGTCGACATGCTCGAGATCCCGACGTCGGGAACGGTGTTCGTGGGCGACGACGAGATGACCCATCCCGATGTGGACCTCGACCGGGTCCGCCGGCGGATCGGCATGGTGTTCCAGAGCTTCAACCTCTTCCCGCACCTGACGGTGATGCAGAACCTCACCATCGCCCAGACCAAGGTCCTGCGCCGTGGCAGGTCCGAGGCGCAGCAGGTGGCCCGCCGCAACCTCGAGCGGGTGGGCATGGGCCACAAGGAGAACGACTTCCCTGCCCAGCTCTCGGGAGGTCAGCAGCAGCGGGTGGCCATCGCCCGGTCCCTGGCAATGGATCCCGAGCTGATGCTGTTCGACGAGCCCACGTCCGCGCTCGACCCCGAGCTGGTCGGCGAGGTGCTGGCCGTGATGAAGTCCCTGGCCGCCGAGGGCATGACGATGATGATCGTCACCCACGAGATGGCCTTCGCCCGCGAGGTGGCGCATCGCGTCGTGTTCATGGACGGCGGCTACATCGTCGAGGAGGGCCCGCCCGCCGAGGTGATCGGCGACCCCAAGGAGGCGCGCACCAAGTCGTTCCTCCACCGGGTGCTCAACCCGCTCGTCATCGAGCCGGACGAGCTCACCGACGAGGGCGTGCGCGACTACACCTGACCGGGCCCCTTGACCTGCTCGGCCATGGACGGAGGGCGGACCGCCCGTCAGGTGGCCTGGAGCCGTAGGTAGCCCACGCAGCCGCGGGTGCGGCGGGTGAGGACGTCGTCGAGGTGGAGCGCATCCTTCGTGGGTGGCGGCATCGCGAATCTCGGCCCGCAGGTAGTGGTCGGCGCCCTCTAGCTCTGGCGAGCGCGAGGGCCATGGTGGTTGGGCCGGGTCACCACGTGAGCACTCCCTTGAGGACGGTGGCGACGGCGCTGACCAGAGCGAGACCGATGGCCAGGCGCCGAGCGGACTCGTGGTCGACCCGCCCGCTGAGCACCTGACCCCCGGCCAGGCCGGCGGCGAGGCCGGCCAGGCACAGCAGGAGCTGGGCGGACGACACCAGCGGCAGGCCACCCTTGGCCAGCATCGAGGCGACGCTGACGACGACGGTGTATGCCTGGAAGGTGGCGAGGAACCGGCGGTGTTCCCAGGCGGTGCTGACCGCGTAGAGGACGATCGCCGGCCCGCCCACGCCGGCGGTGACGTTCATGAAGCCGCTGGCGGCGCCGGCCGCCACGGCTCCGCCCGGGCCCCGCAGGACGCGGGCCCGCTCACTGAGCAGCACCGCGGTCAGCGCGATGACGACGAGCAGGCCGACGAGCACCAGGAGGGGCGCTGGTGGCAGAGTCCGGGCGACCCAGGCCCCGATCGGGACCGCGATGAGCGCCGGTATGCCGAGCAGCACGGCTTTGCGCCAGTCGACGTCGCGCCAGCTGGACAGCAGGACGACCGCGGCCACGATGCTCCCGAGGAGGTTGGCCAAGAGAATTCCCTGGAAGGGCCCCCCGACCAGCACCAGCAGCGGGGCGGCGACGAGGGCGAAGCCGACGCCGGTGATCCGTTGGGTCAGGGCGCCGACGAGGACCCCGAGGGGGAGGACGACCAGCTGGAGGGTCATCTCAGAGGCCCAGGGCGAGATACCGCACGTCCTCGAACTCCTCCATCCCCAGGGCAGCGCCCTCGCGTCCGAGCCCCGACTGCTTGACACCCCCCATCGGTGCGAAGGCGACCGACGGAAGGGCGTTGTTGACCCCGACGATTCCGGCCTCGAGGTGTTCGGCGGTGCGCCAACAGCGCGCGAGGTCCCGCGACCAGAGGTAGCCGGCGAGGCCCATCTCGGTTGCGTTGGCTCGGGCGAGCGCCTCGGCAGTGTCGCGGAACCGGAAGATCGCGGCGGCCGGGCCGAAGACCTCCTGCGTCGCAATCCCCGCGGTGTCCGGCACGTCGGCGAGCAGCGTCGGTGCCACGAACGACCCACCGCGCGGGAGGATCCGCTCCTGCGTCAGCCGGTTTGCCCCGAGGGACACGGCTTCGTCCAAGAGCGCCGTCACGGCGTCCACCCGCGCAGCGTCGATGACCGGGCCGAGGTCGGGGACGGGGTCGGCAAGCCCGTCGCCGATGGTCATGGCGTCGACCCGGGCCACCAGGGCCGCGACGAACTCGTCGTAGACGTCCTCGTGGACGACGAACCGGTTTGCCGCGATGCAGGACTGCCCCGTGTTGCGGAACTTCGCCAGCATCGCGCCCTCGACCGCCGCGTCGACGTCGGCGTCGTCGAAGACGATGAACGCCGCGTCGCCCCCGAGCTCGAGAAGTGGCCGGACGACCCGCCGAGCGGCCCCGCCCATGATCTCGCGGCCCACGGGCGTGGAGCCGGTGAAGGTGACGGCGCGGACCGCGTCGTGGTCGAGCAAGGTCTGGGTGACCTCCCGCGCCGGACCATGGACGAGGTTGACCACCCCGGCGGGTACGCCGGCATCCACGAGGGCGCGCACCATCGCGGTTGCGGCCAGGGGCGCCTTCTCCGACACCCGGGCGACAACGGTGCACCCGGCGGCCAGAGCGGGGGCCAGCTTGCGGGCCTGGATGGAGCACGGGAAGTTCCACGGCGTCAGCGACGCCACCACGCCCACGGGACGCCGGACGGTCAGGTGCCGGCGGTCGGCCGCCTCGTGGGCCAGGACCTCGCCCTGGGGCCGACGGGCCTGCTCCGCGAACCAGCGGAAGTACTCGGCGCTGTACGCCAGCTCACCGACGGCCTCGGGCCGGCGTTTGCCGGCCTCCCGCGCCAGGAGCTCCCCGATCTCCTCGGCGCGTTCGGCGATGAGCCGGCCGGCGTCGAGGAGGATGTCGGCGCGGCGCCGCGGCGGCAGGTCGGCCCAGCCGTCGAGGGCCCGCGCCGCGGCGTCCGCTGCCCGGACGGCGGTCTTGGCATCCCCCCAGGCCAGTCGCCCGACGACGCTGCCGTCGATCGGGTTGGTCACGTCGACCGTGCCGTCGCCGTCCTCCCAGGTGCCGTCGACGAGGTGGCTGGCGGTGATGGTCACGAGGTGCTCCTTGCGAGACTTGGTGGTGCTGATTGCGGTTCAGCGGTCAACGGACGAGGACGTCCGGCCGGAGGCGGCCACCGACCTGCAGGGTGGGCCACGTGTCGTCGTGCACCAGGAGGTCCGGGCCGCCGTCCTCGATGAGGGCGGTGTCCTCGACCTTCCAACCGGCGCCGCTCGGGTTCCACGCGAGCACCGCCCCTTCCGTGACGGCCTCGTCGCTGGTCAGCGCCGCGGTGAACTGCCGGGGCTCGAACCCGCTGAACCCTCCCTGGTGGTGGCGGTGCCACTCGTCTCGGTCGAAGCCGTGTGCCTGGTAGGCGGCGGTCCCTGCGGCGACGATGTCACCGAGTCGGGCGCCGACCCGGGAGGCGTCGAGAAAAGCCTGCTCGACGAGCAGCAGCCGCTCGTAGGCGTCACGCTCCTCGGGCGACAACGGGGCGAAGGAGACGATCCGGGTGACGCTCGCGACGAGGCCCTGGCGCCGGCCACAGGCGACGAGCATGCCCCGGCCGCCCAGCGGGGCGTGGGTGGGGAGTGGGTGGCGGTGGGCGTCGAGGCGGCGCTCCCCGCCGACGAGCAGGACGATCGGGTCGACCCCGCGGTCGAGGAGCTCGCGGGCCAACAGCCCGGCGGCCTGGTACTCCGTGGTGGTCGGCGTCAGTCCTTCGGCCGTGGCGCTGGCCGCCGCGGCCGAGTCGCGGCATACGTCACGAAGCAGGCCCCGCTGTCGCTCGGTGAGGTGGCGGCGGAGCCCGGCGAGCTCGGGGCCGACCGCGACCGAGTCCGGCGTGGGCCTGTCGCTCCCGACCCGTGCGCCGTGCGGGAGCCGCGGGTCGCGGGTCTCCCACCAGGCCACGACGTCCCACCCGGCATCGAGCCCGGCGAGCTCGGTGTCACGAAGTCTCGGTGCCTCGATCGCGTTGGTCACCACGGTGATCCGAGGTGGTCCCGCGACGTCCACGACAACGTCTAGGCAGGCGGCCTCGAGGGTCTGCGGCACGTTGACCCGCCCCCCCAACAGCCAGGTGAGGTTGGCCGGGTCGCGGAGCACGAGGGTGTCGACCCCTTGCCCACGCGCCACGGATGCCAGGGCGGTCAGCTTCTCGGGGAGGTCGGCCCACCGGTCGGTGTCAGTATCCATGTCGCACCAGGTCGCCCTCGCCGCGAAACGGCCGCCCGTCGAAGCCGACCCAGCCGGTGGTGGACGGGGCCACCTCGCCGTAGGCGTGCAGGCGCCACGGGAGGTCGAGGACGTCCGCGAC
>JALZBI010000415.1 GCA_030947565.1 Actinomycetota bacterium | reverse complement strand
GCCAGGCATACCGGAGGATGTCGCCGAGATGGTCGGCCACCCACGTCACGAGGCGTCCTGGCGTTGGTAGCGGTCGTCGTCGGCATCGTCGGGACGCGCGACTCGCTCGATGACGGTGAGGACCTCATGCGCCCGGACGGTGCCGGCCAGCGCACCGTCGTCGTCGACAAGAACGCCACGGCGCGACGGCGCGGACAGCGCAGCGTCGAGGACGGCCCGCAACGGGCCGTGCACCCGCGCGACCGTGCCACCGCGGTGGAGCATCTCGCGGTCGATCGGGCGGCCGAGGCGGTGCGGCTCGACCCAGCCGAGCGGCTTGCGCTCGTCGTCGACGACCAGCAGCCAGTCGTCGCCGCCGACCCGCCGGGCCTGGTCGGGCGTGGCCCCCAGACCTATGGTCGGCTCGGACGCGAGCTGGAGCTCGGGCGTCTCGTGGAAGCCCAGCGCCCGATATCCACGGTCACGGCCGACGAAACCGGCCACGAAGTCGTCGACCGGGTGCGCCAGCAGGTAAGCGGGCTCGGCCACCTGAGCGAGCTTGCCGCCGACCCGAAGGACGGCGACCTGGTCGCCGAGCTTGATCGCCTCGTCGATGTCGTGCGTGACGAAGAGGATCGTCTTGCCCAGCTCGCCCTGGAGGCGGAGGAACTCGTCCTGCAGCTGTTCGCGAACGATGGGGTCGACCGCGGAGAACGGCTCGTCCATGAGCATCACCGGCGGGTCGGCGGCGAGAGCGCGAGCCACGCCGACGCGCTGCTGTTGGCCGCCGGAGAGCTGGCTGGGGTAGCGCTGGGCGTAGGACGCGTCCAGGCCGACCCGCTCCAGCAGCTCCATCGACCGGTCGCGGACCTTCGTGTTGTCCCAGCCCAGCAGCGTCGGGACAGTGCCGATGTTGTCGACGACCGTGCGGTGCGGAAACAGCCCGGCGCTCTGGATGACGTAGCCGATGCCACGCCGCATCTCGGCGGCGTCCATCCTGGAGGTGTTCTGGTCGTCGAGCCAGATCGTGCCCGAGGTGGGCTCGATCATCCGGTTGACCATGCGCAGGGTCGTCGTCTTGCCGCATCCGGACGGCCCGACGAGCACCGTGATCTGGCCGGTGGGCGCCTCGAGGTCGAGGTGGTCCACCGCCGTGGTCCCGCCGGGGTACTGCTTCGAGACGTCGTCGAAGCGAATCATGCCCTCGACCCTAAGCGAGGCGACCGACATCGACCCCCTGCTGACGGCTTCCGTCAGATAACGGTGATGAGACTTCCGGCCGAGGCCGCCGCTCCGAGGACGGCGACCTCCGAGCCATCCGGAACTGCGTCCCCGTCGGCGGGAACCGGGACCGGCGCACGGCGCGCACCCAGGCTGGCCGCCAGGTAGCCCCTCACCAGCCCGTCCCACGTCGGCGCGCGGCGCAGCATCGCATGGTCGGCCGACCGCAGGCCGACGAACGAGGCGGTGAGACCCCTCGCCTGCAACGCCTCGACGACCTGCCGGCTGGCCGTCGCCGAGGTCATCCGGTCGGTCAGCCCATGGATGAGCAACGTCTTCTGACCATCGTGGGCGTGGACGCCGTCACCGCCGACCACCCAGGGCGCCAGACCGACGACGTCGACGATGCGCGGGTCGTTCGCGACGGCCAGGGCCGTCCGGCCGCCCATCGAGTGACCGACGACGGCGATCGGCACGTCGGGGTAGGTCTCGGCGATCTGGTCGAGCGCCCATCGAGCGTCGGCCACCGGGCTCGCCTCGGCGCCGTTCCAGCCCCGCAGGGCGAACTTCAGACGCACCACGGCGAAGGAGCCTTGGCCGGCGCGGGCGATGGCCCAGGCGATCGGGAGCATCCGGACCACCGACAGGTTGACCCACTGGGTGGGGATGTGGCTGCTGCCCGTGCCTCCGTGCAGCACGAGGACGACCGCCGTCGGCGCATCAGGCCTCGTCGTCCACCTCAGCTCGGGTCCCACCTGGTCACTGTACGTTTCCTGTGCTGAGAGCCGCCTGTGCAACTGCTATGGCGGGATTGGCAGCCGGTCAGACCTCGGTCCGGTGGAAGTTCTTGAAGCTGCGGCTCGCGGTGGGGCCGCGCTGACCCTGGTAGTGGGAGCCGTAGGCGTCGGAGCCGTAGGGCGTCTCGACCGAGCTCGACAGCCGGAAGAAGCAGAGCTGGCCCACCTTCATCCCCGGCCACAGCTTGATCGGCAGGGTGGCGACGTTGGACAGCTCGAGCGTCACATGACCCGAGAAACCGGGGTCGACGAACCCCGCGGTGGCGTGGGTCAACAGGCCGAGGCGTCCGAGGCTGGACTTGCCCTCGACCCGCGCGGCGACGTCGCCGGGCAAGGTGACGGTCTCGAGGATCGACCCGAGGACGAACTCGCCCGGATGCAGGATGAACGGCTCACCCGGGGCGACCTCGACCAGCCGGGTCAGGTCGGGCTGCTCCTCAGCGGGGTCGATGTAGGGGTACTTGTGGTTGTCGAACAGCCGGAAGTACTTGTCCATCCGGACGTCGATGCTGGACGGCTGCAGCATCCGCGGGTCCCAGGGGTCGAGCACGACCCGGCCGGCGTCGATCTCGGCCCGGATGTCGCGGTCGGAGAGCAGCACGGGGAGAGGCTAGCGGGTGCTCGCGACGGCGGTCGATGGCTGGTCTGAAGGCACCGTTAGCGTTCGGTATGCTGCCTGTCGCGCTGCCGGGCGACCCTCGGTCGGCGCTTCGCGGGCGTAGCTCAATGGTAGAGCGCCAGCTTCCCAAGCTGGACACGCGAGTTCGATTCTCGTCGCCCGCTCCACACCCTGGCC
>JALZBI010000094.1:4329-7744 GCA_030947565.1 Actinomycetota bacterium | reverse complement strand
TGGCCGGCGCCACCCACAGGTGGTCGGCGAGCGTCTGCACCAGGAGGGTTGCGGCCATGTCGGGATAGCGGTTGACCACCCCGGCGGCCTCGACGATCACGTCGCGCACGCTGTCGAGCGGGGGGTGCGGGTTCTCGTTGCTCGAGACCTTGTAGGCCGTGACGCCCTCTCGGTGCTGCGCCGGCTTGCCTGGGACGTATGCGGGTAGGGCGCCCAAGGCGGCCCGCAGCCGGACCTGCTCGTGCGGGGCTTGGTCGGACGGCAGCGGTGTCGTCATGGCGACCATTCTAGGACGGCGGTCTGGGGTCGAAACCGCGTCGATCCCCGCAGCACCGTGGAAGGATGCCCGACATGGGTTGGCTTCTCGGAGTCCTCGCCAGGATCGTCGTCAACGGGTTGGCGCTGTGGCTGGCTGCGGTCATCGTGCCCGGCATCCACATCGGCGAGCAGGGCGACACCTCGCACACCGTGTCGACCGTGGTGATCGTGGCCATCATCTTCGGCATCGTCAACGCACTGCTCAAGCCCCTCCTGACGTTCCTGTCGCTACCCTTCATCGTCCTGACGCTCGGGTTGTTCCTTCTCGTCGTCAATGCCGTTCTCCTGCAGCTGACGTCGTGGATCGCCGGCAGCCTCGACCTCGCCTTCCACGTCGACCACTTCTGGTGGGACGCGATCTTCGGCGGGCTGATCATCGCCGTGGTGGCCTCGATCCTCAACGCGATCCTCCCCGACCGCCAGCGCGGTCGCACCCGCGCGCGCTCTCGTCGCTGAGCGGGTCTCAACCCCGACCCGCCCGGGTCTGGGAGGATGCGCCCGTGAGTGTCGAGCGAGCCGAGCGGGTCACGATCAGTGACATTGCCGCGCGGCTGGCCCTCTCCAAGGCCTCGGTCTCCTACGCCCTCAACGGGCGCCCCGGGGTCAGCTCGGAGACCCGGCGGAAGGTCCTGGAGCTCGCCGACGAGCTGGGCTTCCAGGCGAGCTCCGCCGCAGTCGCCCTGTCGGCCCGCCGGTCGGGGACTATCGGGCTGGTCATCGCCCGCGACCCGTCGGTCATCACCGCCGAGGGCTTCTACATGCGCACGCTGTTCGGCGTCGAGGACTACCTCAACGAGGCCGACGCCTCCCTGCTGCTCCGGCTGACCGGGGAGCGCGGGGAGGACCTCGACGTCTACCGGCGGTGGGCCCGGCAGCGCCGCGTCGACGGGTTCCTGCTCTACGACGAGCACGAACACGACCCCCGCATCCCCCTGCTGGCTTCGCTCGGTATGCCTGGGGTCATGGTTACCTCGCGGCAGGGCGACGCCTCCATCGGGCGGCTGGTGACACCGGAGATCGAGACGGTCACGGTCTTTCTCGACCACCTGCGCACCCTCGGCCATCGGAGGGTCGCTCACATCAGCGGACCGCTCGCCTACGTGCACGAGCGCGTCCGCGCCGACCTGCTGACCGCAGAAGGCCATCGGCGCGGCATGGAGGTGCGCCATCTCGAGGGCACCTACGCGTACGAGTCCGGCGCGGAGCGCACCCGCGAGCTGCTGTCCAGTCCGGAGCGCCCGACCGCCGTGCTCGCCGGCAACGACATCATGGCGACCGCCGCGCTTCGGACGGCGGGAGATCTGGGGCTCCGGGTGCCCGATGACGTGTCGATCCTGGCGTGGGACGACTCGGTGCTCTGCGTCGTGTCCCGGCCGCGGCTGAGCGCCATGGACCACGGCCTCGTCGAGAAGGCCCGACTGGCCACAGACCTGCTGTTCCAGGTCATCGACGGGGGCGCCGAACGGCACCGATGGTCACCGGTCGGCACCCTGTTGGTGCGCGAGTCATCCGGGCCGGCTCCACGCAGCGAGCCCTAGCCGCCGACTTCCGCCGGCGGCGACGCGACCGGGGTCAAGATAAGTCACGAAACAGTCACGAAACGATGACGACTTAACCGGTTAGGTTGTCGTATTAACCGGTTAGGTCCACGCTCATCCTTGTGAGCAGGCGGATTCGCCAGGATCCGCACCAGTGATCAGCACGAGCCACACCTGACCAACCGGACAAGGGAGTCTGACGTGAGACTGCGTTCCATCCGATACGTCGCCGCGGCGCTGGCGGTGCCCGCCGTGGCCCTCACCGCCGCCGCGTGCAGCAGCAGCGGGGGCTCGAGCTCCGGGTCCGGCACCGCCGGCACTGGGGGCGGCGGCTCGACGCTGACCTACTGGGCCAGCAACCAGGGCACCAGCCTCGACAACGACAAGGAGGTGCTCACGCCCCAGCTGCAGAAGTTCCAGCAGCAGACCGGGATCAAGGTCAACCTCGAGGTCATCGGCTGGAACGACCTCCAGACCCGCATCCAGACAGCCATCACCTCCGGGTCGGGACCCGATGTCCTCAACATCGGCAACACCTGGGCCGCCTCGCTCCAGGCCACCGGCGCCTTCCTCCCCTACGACAACGCGACCATGACGGCGATCGGCGGCAAGGACAAGTTCGTCAAGGCCGCCCTCGACACCGGTGGCGCCCCCGGCAAGGACGTCACCTCGGTGCCGCTCTACGGGCTGGCCTACGGCCTTTACTACAACAAGCAGATGTTCAAGGACGCCGGCCTCAACCCGCCCACGACGTGGGAGGAGATGGTCTCCGCCGCGCAGAAGCTCACGAACCCGGCCAAGAACCAGTACGGGTTCTCCCTGGCCGCCGGCAGCTACACCGAGAACGTCCACTTCGCCTTCATCAACGGCAGCCAGAACGGCGGCACCTGGTTCGACAGCGCGGGCAAGCCGACGTTCACGAGCGACCAGAACGTGCAGGGCGTCATGCGCTACCTCGACCTGATGCAGAAGGACAAGGTCGTCAACCCGTCCAACGCGCAGTACGACAACGGGACCAAGTCGGTCAACGACTTCGCGACGAAGAAGGTCGCGATGATCCTCAACCAGAACAACGCCGACAACTCCATCCAGTCCAACGGGATGAAGAGCGACGAGTACGGAGTCGTGCCCTTCCCTGCCCCCACCGGCGGCCAGAAGATCGCCAGTTTCATCGCCGGCATCAACCTCTCGGTCTTCAAGAACACGAAGAACAAGGACGCCGCGCTCCAGTTCGTGAAGTTCATGACGTCGGCGGACACGCAGAAGTCGCTCGGCAAGCCCTTCTCGTCGCTGCCGGTTCTCAAGGGTGAGACCCCCGTCTTCACCGACAACGCGGACGAGGCCAAGACTTTCTCGGACATCTACGCCAACCAGTCCAAGCCGCTGCCGCTCGTGCCGGCCGAGGACCAGTTCGAGAGCACGGTGGGCAAGGCGATGAACACCCTCTTCGCCAAGATCGCCACCGGTGGCACCGTCTCGGCCAGTGACGTCTCGGCCGCACTGAAGGATGCTCAGGACCAGGTGGCCGCCGCCACCGGCTGACGCCCCCTCCCCCCAGT
>JALZBI010000094.1:0-4319 GCA_030947565.1 Actinomycetota bacterium | reverse complement strand
ACCACTGGTCAGGTCCCCCACCATCCCGCCTCACCACCACGCAGGAAGGGGTATGCCCGTGTCAGCGCCGACTGTCGAGCAGCCCAGGACGACGATCCCCGCCCCGATCGGCCGCACCCGCAAGCGGCGTGAGTCCAACCGACGCCATCCGTGGCTCCCCTACATCCTGCTCGCGCCCGCCGTGGTCATGGAGCTGCTCATCCACATCGTGCCGATGCTCGTCGGCATCTGGATGAGCTTCGTGCGCCTCACGAAGTTCTTCATCGCCAACTGGTCGGAGGCCCCCTGGGCCGGCCTCGGCAACTACGCCGTGTCCGTCGACTTCAGCGCCAGCATCGGGGCCAGCCTGCTGCAGTCCTTCCTCGTCACCCTGGCCTTCTCGCTGCTGGCCCTCGGCATCTCGTGGGGTCTCGGCATGACGGCGGCGGTGGCGCTGCAGCAGCCGTTCCGCGGCCGTGGTCTGATGCGCACGATCTTCCTGATCCCGTATGCCCTCCCCGCCTACGCCGGCATCCTCACCTGGAACTTCATGCTCCAGCGCGACACCGGCCTCGTGAACCACGTGCTCGTCGACAACCTGCACATCGCGCAGGACCGGCCGTTCTGGCTCCTCGGCGGCAACGCCTTCGCGTCGATCGTCACCGTGGCCGTCTGGCGGCTCTGGCCCTTCGCGTTCCTCACGCTCATGGCCGGCCTGCAGAGCATCCCGACCGACCTCTACGAGGCGGCGGCCGTCGACGGGGCGGGCAACATCCGCCAGTGGCGGTACATCACGCTGCCGTCGCTGCGCCCCGTCAACCTGGTGCTGGTGCTCGTGCTGTTCCTCTGGACGTTCAACGACTTCAACACGCCCTACGTGCTGTTCGGCAACAGCCAGCCCGCCGGCGGCGACCTCATCTCGTTCCACATCTACAACGCGTCCTTCCTCAACTGGAACTTCGGGGTCGGCGCCGCGATGTCGGTGCTGCTCCTCCTGTTCCTCTTCGTCGTCACCGCGGCATACCTTCTGCTGACTCGCGAACGGAAGGCCCCGGCGGCTCGTCCGGTCCAGCCCGCCGCGGAGGTGAAGCATGCGTGACACCGGCGGTTTCCGCATCTTCCGCGGCATCACCCTGCTCATCCTCGGCGTCTTCACCGTCGTCCCGCTCTACGCGATGGTCACGTCCTCGCTCAAGCCGTTGTCGGACGTGCAGGGCAACTTCACGTGGTGGCCGAGCCACCTGACGCTCGACCCGTTCATCGACATGTGGTCGACGGTGCCGCTGGCCCGCTACTTCGTCAACAGCCTCATCATCTGCAGCGGCGCCACCGTCGCCAGCGTCGTGCTCGCCATCGTCGCGGCGTTCGCGGTGTCCCGCTTCAGCTTCCGCGGCCGGACCGTCTTCACCACCACGGTGCTGTCGACCCAGATGTTCCCTGGGATCCTCTTCCTGCTGCCGCTGTTCCTCATCTTCGTCAACATCAACACCGCCACCGGCATCCAGCTGGTCGGCTCGCAGGTGGGGCTCATCATCACCTACCTGACGTTCTCGCTGCCGTTCTCGGTGTGGATGCTCGTCGGCTACTTCGACAGCATCCCCCGCGAGCTCGACGAGGCCGCGATGGTCGACGGATGCGGCCCACTCGGCGCGCTGTGGCGGGTCGTCCTCCCGGCCGCCCGCCCCGGAGTCATCGCTGTCGCGATCTACTCGTTCATGACCTCCTGGGGCGAGGTGCTCTTCGCCTCGGTGATGACCACCGACGAGAACCGCACGCTCGCCGTCGGCCTACGCCAGTACTCCACCCAGACCAACATCTACTGGAACCAGATCATGGCGGCCTCCCTCGTGGTGTCCATCCCGGTCGTCATCGGGTTCCTCCTCGTGCAGCGGCACTTCGTGGCCGGGGTCACGGCCGGGGCCGTCAAGTGACGCGGACCCCGACGTCCACCCCCGTCGACGGCTGGACCCTGCGCGCCCTGGCCGGGCCGGCGCCGGCCGAGGTCGCCGGCCACGACATCGCGGCCACGGTGCCGGGCACGGTGCACACCGACCTGCTGGCGGCCGGGCTCATCCCCGACCCCTACCTCGACGAGAACGAGCAGCAGGTGGCCTGGATCGGTCGCACCGGCTGGCGGTATGCCGCGTCGCTGGACCTTGCCCCGCCGGCCGACGGCGAGCATGTCGAGCTCGTGTTCGAGGGGCTCGACACGGTCTGCGAGGTTCGCTTCGGCGACCGGCTGCTGGGGTCGCCGCGCAACATGCACCGGACCCACCGGTTCGACGTGACCGACCCCCTCGCCGGCCCGGCTACTGGAGCGTCCGAGCTGGTCGTCGACTTCGCCCCCCAGCTGACCGCCGCCGAAGACGCGGCCGCCGAGCAGGGCACGCGCGTCCACTCCAACGCACACCCCTTCAACGCGGTGCGGAAGATGGCGTGCAACTTCGGCTGGGACTGGGGCCCCGACCTGGTGACCGCCGGCATCTGGCGGGCGGTCACGGTGCAACGGTGGGTCGGAGCCCGCCTCGGGGCGGTCCGGACACTGGCCACCGTCCGCGACGGCGTGGGCCGGCTCGAGGTCCACCCGGAGGTGGTCCGTGACACGGACCAGCCGCTGCACCTCCGCGTCACGTGCGCCAACCAGGTGGTCAGGGTCGAGATGACGGACGACCATCCAGTCGTCGGTCTCGACGTCCCGGATGTCGAGCTGTGGTGGCCCCGGGGCCACGGCGCCCAGCCGCTCTACAACGTCGAGGTCGAGCTGCTCCAGGCGAGCGAGGTGCGCGGCACGCATACCTGTCGGGTGGGCTTCCGCAGCGTCGGAATCGACACCACGCCGGACGACCGCGGGACGCCGTTCGTGCTGTCGGTCAACGGCAAACCGGTGCTGGTGAAGGGGGTGAACTGGATCCCCGACGACTGCTTCCCCCACCGGGTCGATCGGCAGCGCTACTCGCACCGGATCGCCGACGCGACGGACGCGGAGGTCAACCTGCTCCGCGTCTGGGGTGGCGGCCTCTACGAGAGCGACGCACTGTACGAAATCTGTGACGAGCAGGGCGTGCTCGTATGGCAGGACGCGCTGTTCGCGTGCGCCGCCTACGCCGAGGAGCCGCCACTGCGGGACGAGGTCGTCGCCGAGGTCACGGAGGCGGTGACGCGGCTCAGCCCCCACCCGAGCCTGGTCGTCTGGAACGGCAACAACGAGAACCTCTGGGGTCACGAGGAGTGGGGGTGGGGTCGTCAGCTCCACGGGCAGACATGGGGCCGCGGCTACTACCTGGAGCTGCTGCCGAGGCTCATCGGCGCGCTCGACCCCACCCGGCCCTACTCCCCGGGCAGCCCGTGGTCCTTCGATGAGCGCATCTTCCCCAATGACCCCGACCACGGCACCACCCACCTCTGGGACGTGTGGAACCGGCTGGACTACACCGCTTACCGAGACTCGGTGCCGCGGTTCGTCGCCGAGTTCGGCTACCAGGGCCCGCCCGCCTGGACCACCTTGACCGCCGCCGTGCACGACGACCCGCTGACACCGACGTCGCCGGCGATGGCCAACCACCAGAAGGCCGAGGACGGTGCCCTCAAGCTGAGCAGGGGTGCGGCTCCGCACCTCGATGTCCCTCCCGTCGAGACCCGCGAGGACATGGAGGACTGGCACTGGGCGATGTCGGTGCAGCAGGCCCGGGCCGTCGCGTTCGGCGTCGAGCACCTGAGGTCGTGGCACCCGGTCTGCGCCGGCATGATCGTGTGGCAGCTGAACGACTGCTGGCCGGTCACCTCATGGGCGATGGTAGACAGTGCCGGTCAGCGGAAACCGTTGTGGCACGCTGTTCGTCGCGCCTACCGTTCCCGAGTGATGACGATCCAGCCACGGGACGGCCAGGTGGCCCTCGTCCTCGGCAACGACACCGACGAGGCATGGGACGCACAGGTGCACCTCAGCCGCCGGCGGTTCGACGGCCACGAACGCTCGGTGACGCTCACGCACACGCGTGTCCCGGCTCGCACGACGGCCACGGTTCCGTTGGCCGACGCGCTGGTGGCTGGTGCGTCGCCGCATGACGAGCTGCTTGTGGCCGAGGGCGACGGAGTGCGGGCCGTGTGGTTCTTCGCCGAGGACCGCGACCTCGCTCTGGTCGACGACTGGGCGTCGGTCTCAGCGGAACCCACGGACGACGGGTATGCGGTCCACGTCACGGCGTCGACGGTTCAGCGCGACGTGACCCTCCTCGTCGACAAGGTCGACCGCGAGGCCACCGTGGACGACGGCATGGTGACCGTGCTGCCCGGGGAGACCTTCACCTTCCGGGTCCGCTCGAAGAAACCCGATGCCGCAG
>JALZBI010000414.1 GCA_030947565.1 Actinomycetota bacterium | reverse complement strand
CGCCCGCAGCGCCTGGACGACCGGCACCCAGGCCGCGTCGAGCGTAGGGGGCGGTCCGGCCACCCGTCGGCCGGCGACGAGCCAGGGCTGCTCGACCAGCGCGGTCGCCCAGCCGGCCGCGTCGAGGGTGTCGACGGCGGCGGTGAGGTCGACCGACCGCAGCCCCCCGCCCGCACCGTGACCGAGGACCACCACACCGCGGGCTCCGCGTGGGCGCCGTACGTGAACCCGCGCCGGTCCACCCGGGGTCGGCACCTCGAGGACGTCGGGCCCACCCGGCAGACCGGCGGCGGGCGGGCTCACGCGCCGACGACCTCGCCGGTCACGAGGTCGACGACGCCGCGCAGCTCCGCAGCCGCGAGCGGCAGCAACAGGTCGGCCCCGTTGTTGCGGGTGTTGTTGACCTCGGTCGCCACGGGGTATGCGTCGAACCGCCCGGGCTCGGCGAACGCGAGCAACCGGCCGATGGTCTCAGGGTCATGCATCTCCGGGTCGAGCCACGTGGCCCAGTCCGCGCGCTCGAGGACCAGCGGCTGCCGGTCGTGGATGCGGTCGAGCCCGGGCTCCGCCTCGGTGGTGATGATGGTGAACGTCGTCAGCCACGCCTCCGGGTCGTCCGCGTCCTCGACGCCCTTGTCGCGCCAGAACTCGTAGAGACCCGCGAAGGCGATGACGTCGCCGTCGATGCGGTGGGTGAAGAACGGCTGCTTGCGGGGCTTGCCCTTGGCGTCGACCGCCGTCGGCGAGACCTGCCACTCGTACCAGCCCTCAGCCGGGACGAGGCAGCGCCGGCTCTTGGCCGCCCGAGCGAACCCCGGCTTCTCGAGCACCGACTCGGCCCGGGCGTTGATCATCCGGTTGCCGACCTTGGGGTCCTTGGCCCAGCTGGGCACCAGACCCCAGTTGACGAGCCGCAGCTGGCGCAGCGGAGGGTCATCGGTGCCCCGGGGCGCGCGGGTGAGGACGACCGGCGCCTTCTTGGTGGGAGCCATGTTCCAGTCCGGCTCACCGGGCGCCGGTGTCTGCGCCCGGGCCATGACCGCCCGGGTGGGCTCCCCCGTCGCGTCGAGCTCCACGTCGAGCTCCTCGACGAGGTCCGCCTGGTGCTTCGTCGCGGCATACCGACCACACATGGGCGTCACTGTAGGGCGAGTGGAACCGGCCACCACGCGAACCGGCGGGACACCGCCCGAGCAACTACGGTGGACCCACCATCCGAACCCAGAAGGACCCGCATTCCATGAGCCTCGTTCGTCGTGTCGCCCGTCCCCTGCTCGCCGGTCTCTTCATCGTGCAGGGGCTCGACGCGCTGAGGCACCCCGCTCCGCTGGCCGACCGGTCCGCCCCGCTCCTCGACAAGCTTGTGCCGATGCTCGGCCTGCCCGACGACAAGGTCATGCTCGTGCGCGCCAACGCCGTGGCCCAGATGGCCGGAGGAGCGATGCTGGCCACCGGGTTCCTGCCGCGCGTCGGTGCCGGACTCATCGCCACGTCGCTGGTGCCGACCACGCTGGCCGGTCACGCGTTCTGGAAGGAGGAGGACCCCACCAAGCGCAAGGCGCAGCGGATCCAGTTCCTCAAGAACGCCGGCATCCTCGGCGGCGTCCTGCTCGCCGTCGTCGACACGGCGGGCAAGCCCGGCCTGTCCTGGCGGGCCCAGAACATCGCGCGGGTCACCTCGCGCGGGGCCCGGCACGCTGTGCGCACCACGGGTCGTGAGGCACGTCTCGCCCGGCAGAGCGCGCAGCTAAAGGTCAAGGACGCCCTCGGCTGAGCGGCCGTCATGCCCCGCGCCGCCCGATCCACTGACCCCGCCGAACCCCTGGAGCCCAGCGACCCAGGCGACTGGCCTGCGCCCACCCCGCGCCGGCCGGTCGACGCGACGGTCGTCCTGCCGGGGAGCAAGTCGCTGACCAACCGCTTCCTCGTGCTCGCCGCCCTCGCCGGCGACTGGTCGCGGCTCCGGCAGCCGCTTCGGTCCCGCGACACCCTGCTGATGGCCGCCGGACTGCGGGCTCTCGGCGTCGAGATCGAGGAGGTGCCGTCGGAAGGCCGACCCGGCCCTGGCGACCTTGCGGCGGTGGCCGCAGTGGACTGGGTTGTGCACCCAACCCCCCTCCGCGGGGGTGGACGGGTGGATGTCGGCCTCGCCGGCACGGTGATGCGCTTCCTGCCCCCCGTGGCCGCGCTGGCCGACGGCCCGGTGGAGTTCGACGGCGACCCGCAGGCCCGGGTCAGGCCGATGGGCCCGGTGCTCGACGCACTACGCACCCTCGGGGCGCGGCTCGACGACCACGGGACGGGCACCCTGCCCTTCGTCGTCGACGGGCGCGGCTCGGTGCCGGGCGGCGCGGTGCGCCTCGACGCCTCACAGTCCTCGCAGTTCATCTCCGCGCTGTTGCTCGCCGGTGCCCGCTACGACAACGGCGTCACGGTCCACCACCAGGGGAAGCCCGTGCCCAGCGAGCCGCATATCGCCATGACCGTCGAGACGCTGCGCGACGCCGGCGTCGTCGTCGACGACACCGAAGCCAACACGTGGCGGGTCGAGCCCAGCGAGATCAGCCCGCTCGACGTCCTGGTCCAGCCGGATCTCTCCAACGCCGGCCCGTTCCTCGCCGCCGCCCTGGTCACCGGGGGCCGGGTCCGGGTGCCTGACTGGCCGCAGCACACCACCCAGGCCGGTGACGCGCTGCGCGACATCCTCGACGCGATGGGGGCCGACGTCTCCCTCGACCGCACCGGCCTGACGGCGGCCGGCACCGGAGGCATCGAGGGCATCGACGTCGACCTCCACGACGCGAGCGAGCTGACCCCG
>JALZBI010000413.1 GCA_030947565.1 Actinomycetota bacterium | reverse complement strand
GTGGTGTCCTGCGCGCGGTTCCCCGAGCGCTTGACACCACTGTGCTGACGCGTCAGCGCCGCCGGGCCGTTCCGAAGATGCTGCGGGTGATCTCGCGACCGAACGAGGTGCCGGCGGACCGTAGGAGGGACTTGACGGCGGAGTTGCCGAGCATGGACTCGACGACGTTGGGCTGGGACGCCCTCCGGCGCTCCTCGACCGCTGCCTGCTTCTCGGCGGCGATGCGGGCTCGCTCGGCCTCCTTCTCGGCTGCGAGCCTGGCCTTGTCGGCCACCGCCTGCGCCTTGGCCGCCTCCTTGGCGGCGGCCGCGTCCTCCTTCGCCTTCGCCTCGGCTGCAGCGGCGTCAGCCTTGGCCTGCGCCTCGGCCGCGGCCTGGGCCGACTTCTGCTGGGTCTGCGTGTTGAGCACCTCGTAGGCCGACTCGCGGTCCTGCGCCGTGGCGTACGCGGCGGCCAGCGGCGATGCCGCGACGATCTGGTCGACGGTCGCATCCGGCGCGGGGCCCATGAGGGTCTCTGGGGCCCGCATCCGCGTCCAGGCGACCGGGGTGGGAGCACCCTTCTCCGACAGGACGGTGATGACGGCCTCGCCGGTGCCGAGGGAGGTCAGCACCTGGCCGAGGTCGTAGTCGCTCGTGGGGTAGGTCGACACCGCCGCCTTCAGTGCCTTGGCGTCGTCCGGTGTGAACGCGCGCAGGGCGTGCTGGACGCGGTTGCCGAGCTGGGCGAGCACGTCACCCGGCACGTCCTTGGGCGACTGGGTCACGAAGAAGATGCCGACGCCCTTGGAGCGGATGAGGCGCACGGTCTGCTGGATCGAGTCGAGGAACGACTTCGACGCCCCGTTGAACAGCAGGTGCGCCTCGTCGAAGAAGAAGACGAGCTTGGGCTTCTCGGGGTCCCCTACCTCGGGAAGGTCGTGATAGAGGTCCGCGAGCAGCCACATGAGGAACGTCGAGAACAACGCCGGCCGGTCCTGCACCGCCGGCAGCTCGAGCATCGTCACCGTGCCGCGCCCGTCTCCCGCCTGCCGCAGCAGGCTGGCGGTGTCGAACTCCGGCAACCCGAAGAACACGTCAGCGCCCTGCGCGGAGAACGTGATCAGCTCACGCAGGATGACGCCCGCCGTGGCCGCTGACAGCCCGCCCAGATCCTTCAGCTCGGGCTTGCCCTCGTCGGAGGTGAGATAGCTGACGACCTCGCGCAGGTCCTTGAGGTCGTCGATGAGCAGGCCGCGCTGGTCGGCGTAGTGGAAGACCAGGCCAAGGCTCGACTCCTGGGTCTCGTTGAGCCCCAACACCTTACTCAGGAGGGTGGGCCCGAAGGCCGTGACCGACGTGCGGATGGGGATGCCCTTGCCGAGCCCGCCGAGCGACAGGTACTCGACGGGGTACGCCTTGGGCGCCCACTCAAGCCCGAGGCTGGCGCAGCGCTCGTTGATCTTCGGGTTCGGCTCGCCGGCGACGGCCATACCGCTGAGGTCGCCCTTGATGTCGGCGAGGAACACCGGCACCCCGGCAGCAGCGAGCTGCTCGGCCATGAGCTGGAGGGTCTTGGTCTTGCCGGTGCCCGTGGCCCCCGCGACCAGCCCGTGCCGGTTCATCACGTTGAGCGGGATCTTGACGCGCGCGTCCGGATAGACGGTGTCCTCGAAGACGGCACTGCCGAAGACGAGCGACGGGGTGTCGAACGCATACCCCTTGGTGATCGCCGCGATCTGGTCCGGCACGGGGCCGGAAGGCGCGGTGGGGGTCGTGTTCGCAGGGGTGGGACTGGGCGTCGCGGCCACGGGAGTCTCGCTCACATCACCGACTCTAGCCCGCCCCAAAGGCCGTGCCCTGGACGCGATTCGGTGGCTCTGCAGGGTGACGCCCCAGCCTGGCGCGAGACTGCGCCCCTAGGATGCCGTCCGTGACCGCCGCATGATCTTCAAGGCCGTCGGGGACTCGCGCCCCTACCCCGAGCACGGGCGCGTCTCCGCCCGCGACTGGTCCGACGTGCCCCCGCGGATGGTCCGCCTCCAAGACCTGGTGACGACGAAGAAGACGCTCGACCTCGACATGCTCCTGGCTGAGGACTCGACCTTCTACGGAGACCTGTTCGCCCACGTCGTCGAGTGGAACGGCGCCCTCTACCTCGAGGACGGGCTCCATCGTGCACTGCGCGCCGCGCTGCAGCAGCGACCCACCCTGCACGCCCGCGTGCTCATGCTTGACTAAGCCTCTGATGGGTCGGGAAGGTCCTGGAGTGGGGCAGGTCCGACCGACCGTGCCCAGTGAGGGGGGTTCGTCGGTGAGCCACGTGGTCGAGTCCGCCGCGTCCCGTCGTCATCGGCGCAACCGTCGCACCGCGGTGATCCTCGTGATCCTCGTGGCCGCCCTCGCCGGGGCCTTCTACTACGCAGCGTCCTACATGAACCGGCCGAGCACCCCCGCCGCGAGCGCCTGCCCGACCTCGGCGCCCACCGGGAGCGCACCGGCCGCCCTCGCTCCGAGCCAGGTCACGGTCAACGTCTACAACGCCACCACGCGGTCCGGGCTCGCGGCCGACACGGCCAAGAACGTCAAGTCGCGCGGCTTCGTCATCGGCACCGTGACGAACGACCCGGCCAAGAAGAAGATCGACGGGGTGGGACAGGTGCGGTTCGGCCCCAACGGGAAGGCCGGCGCCGAGCTCGTCGTCGCCCTGCTCAACGGGGTGACGCCGCAGCAGGACACCCGGGCCGACGCGTCGGTCGACCTCGTCATCGGCAACGGCTTCAAGGAGCTGAACCCGGCGCCTACGGCCCCGCCGGTCCCGCCGGCCGTGGCCGCCGCGCCCTGCTGAGC
>JALZBI010000093.1 GCA_030947565.1 Actinomycetota bacterium | reverse complement strand
CGCCTTGCCCGAGCGGGTGGTCCCCATGCTCCCGGTGGTCCCCGCCGCCGGCGGTCGGTGAGCCATGCTCCACACCCTGGTCGGCGGCACGCGCCACCGAGGCGGTTCCGGTTACCGAACCGGTACCGCTGGTTGCGCTGGTTGCGCCCGTTCCAGTGACGTCGGCCACGGTGTCGGGCACGTCGATGTAGCGCCCACTGGGCTTCCATACCCGAAGGAGCAGCACGACGGAGGCCGCGGCCACCAAGGAGGCGACGATGTCGGTCAGTGGAGTGGAGATGAAGTTGGAGGTGACGTACTGCGCGATCCCGAACACCACGCCGCAGGTCAGGGTGGCCGGAAGGGTCTCCCGGACGCCCTTGGCTCCGTCCAGGATCCACACCAGGGCCATGGGGACGAAAATGGCCAGGATGGGGGTCTGTCGGCCGACCATCTGCGAGAGGGAATGCTCGGGGACACCGCTGACCGTCGCCAGCGTCGTGATCGGCACGGCCAGCGCACCGAAGGCCACGGGGGCGGTGTTGGCAACGAGGGCGACCACTGCCGCCTTGAGCGGGCGCAGCCCGATGGCGATGAGCATGACGCTGGTGATGGCCACCGGCGTCCCGAAGCCGGCCAGCGCCTCGAGCAGGGCGCCGAAGCAGAACGCGATGATGACCGCCTGGATGCGGCGGTCGTCACTCACCTTCGCGAAGGATCGTCGGAGCACGTCGAAGTGGCCCGTGACCACGGTCATGTTGTAGACCCAGATGGCGTTGATGACGATCCACAGGATCGGGAAGAAGCCGAACGCCGCGCCCTCCGTTCCTGCGAGCAGCGTCTGGCCGATCGGCATGGAGTAGGCCAGTACGGCCACGACTACGGCGACGAGGAGCGAGATCAGCGCGGCCTTCCACGCCGTCATCCGCAAGACGCCGAGAAGGACGAACAGTGTGAGCAGGGGCAACATCGCGACGAGCGCGGTGAGTAGGAGCGAGCCGCCTACGGCGTCGAGCACCGGCTTGTACATGGGCCACACCTCATGGTGTCGAAGGGCTCCCCGGGGAGACGCCGAGGTCTGCTGGGGTCAGACCTCGGATCGAGGCGTCGAGCACCTCGACGGTGTGGGCGAGCGCGAGGTGGCGACCGCTGCGCTCGATCGACGAGGCCACCTGCATGAGGCAGCCCGGGTTGGCGGTGACCAGCATCTGGGCGCCGGTGGCCATGACGTTCTTGGCCTTGCGGTCACCGAGCTGGCGCGCCGGCTCCGGGTTGAGGATGTTGTAGATCCCCGCCGAGCCGCAACAGAGGTCGGCCTCGTTGATCTCCTTGACCTGCAGACCGGGTATGCCGCGCAGCAGCTCACGGGGCTGGCTGCGGATGCCCTGCGCGTGGCCGAGGTGGCAGGCGTCGTGGTAGGCCACGGAGACGTCCAGGGGGTGCCGCTCGGCGACGGGGCCGACCTCGGCCAGGAACTCCGAGACGTCACGGACCTTGTCGCTCAACGCTTCGGCCCGCTCGACCCAGTCGGGTTCATCGGAGAAGAGGTGCCCGTAGTCCTTCATCGCCGACCCGCAGCCGGCGGAGTTGACGACCAGCGCGTCGATGCCCGCGCCCTCGAACTCCTCGATCAGGCTGCGCGCGAAGCGTTTTGCCTCCTGCTCGCGTCCGTTGTGTGACGAGAGGGCGCCGCAGCAGCCCTGGGACCTGGGGGCGATGACGTCGAAGCCCTCGGCGCTGAGCACCCGCGCGGTGGCGGCGTTGACGCCGGGAAAGAACTCGCGCTGCACACAACCAAGGAGCATCCCGACCACGCCGCGTCGGGTGCCGCGGGCCGACGTCCGCTCGAGCACCCGCTCGGCCCGGCCCAGCTCGGGAGCCAGACCCTCCATCGCCCCGAGTGTCGGCGAGAGGCGGTCCAGCAGCCCGGACCTCCGCAGCGCCTTCGGGAGCCCGGTGCGCTGGTACAGACGCAGGGGGCCGCGAGCCGCCTTGAGCCGCTTGGGGTAAGGGAAGAGCGCGAAGATACCCTCGCGCAGTGCCTTGTCGGCGGTAGAGCGCTCGTGGCGGCGTTCGACCTGAGCGCGGGTGTCCTCGATGAGCCGGTCGTACTGCACGCCCGACGGGCACGCCGTGACGCAGGCCATGCAGCCGAGGCAGGCGTCGAAGTGGCCCACCATCGAGTCGGTGAGCGGCTCACCGCCGAGGCCCTCGCTCATGAGGTAGATCCGCCCGCGGGGCGAGTCCATCTCCTCGCCCCACAGGACGTAGGTGGGGCAGGAGGGCAGACAGAAGCCGCAGTGCACGCAGTCGGCCACCAGTGCAGCCGACGGCGGCTTGTGGTCGTCGAACGCCCCGGGTCCAGGTGGGGTCGCGGGTCCGCTGTCGGCGGTGCCCCCGGCCCCGGCTGGGGCGGCGACGGGGTCGGCAGTCATCCTCAGATCCCTCCAACGAATCGGCCGGGCGACAGCACCCGGGTCGGGTCGAACTGGTCCTTGACCCGGCGCATGAGATCCAGCCCGCGCACCGGACCCCACACGTCGACGGCCGCCTTGACCTCCGCGGGGGCCTCCAGGACGACGACCGCTCCCCCGAAGGACGGCGCCGCAGCACGCAGCCGGGCCACGACGTCTGCGGCCGAACCCGCTCGACGGGCACCAACCCCGTTCTCGGGCCGATCGGCGTCGTTTCGGCCGTTCGTGCCCGTCGACCCGTCCGCCGGAGGGACCGACGCATACAGGGTGCCGACGGCGGCGCTGCCCCGGACGGCCAGCCCGTGAGCCGCCTCGAGCACGGCGGCGAGGGAGGCGACCTCATGAGTCACCTTGAGCAGCACCTCACCGGCGGGCTCCGTGCCCCACCACTCCGGCGCCGAGGACGACCCCGCCGACTGCGGGCCGAGCAGCTCGAGGGCCAGCGCGATGTGGTCCTCGACGCCGTGGGTGAGCCCGTCCACGCGTACCGCCAGCTCACCCGACCCGTCGCGCCAGTCGAGCTCGCATCCCGACGGCACGAGCTGGGAGTGGGCGACGCGCAGGACCATCGCCTGCGCCTCCTGCGCCGAGCGGACCGGCACGCTGGCCCACCGGCTCACCTCGGTCACGGGATGCAGCCGTAGGGCGACCTGCGTGATGACTCCGAGGGTGCCGAACGATCCGGTGAGCAGCTTGCCGAGGTCGTAGCCGGCGACGTTCTTGACGACCTTGCCCCCTGCCTTCGCGAGCACGCCGTCGGCCCGGACCATGGTCACCCCGATGACGAGGTCGCGCACCGGGCCGGCGGAGAGACGGACCGGACCGGTCGCTGCGCTCGCGACCAGCCCGCCCACCGTGCCGCGACGTGGGGGGTCGACCGCCAGCCGCTGACCGGCCTCGGCCAGGCGCTTCTCCAGGTCGTCGAGCCGGAGGCCGGCCTGGACGACGGCGACGAGGTCGCCCGGGGTGTGCTCGACCAGCTCGTCGAGAGGGCCGAGGTCGAGGATGACGTCGAGTGGGTCGGGGCGAGCCCCCCACGACAGCCGCGTACCAGCACCCCGGGGCACCACCGCCAGCCCGAGATCGTAGGCCGCGGCCATGACCCGGGACACGGCGGCGGCGTCGCGGGGGGAGACCACCCAGCGGGCCGGCATACCGTCGACGACGTCGTCGGACCCGGCCTCGCGGACCTGCCCGTCAGCCGCCTCCGCCAGCCGGCCGGAGACCTCCGGCGCGATGACCTTCATCAGAACTGCTCCGCCAGCCCGGCCTGGACGAGCGGGTGCGCCTCGCGCTTGTGGCCGGGCACCTCACCGCAGAGCCGAGGCGTGGGAAACACCTTGCCGGGGTTGGCGATCCCCTTGGGGTCGAACGCGCAGCGGACCAGCTGCATGGTGTCGAGGTCGTCCTCGCCGAACATCTTCGGCATGTACTTGGCCTTGTCGGACCCCACACCGTGCTCACCGGTGATCGAGCCCCCGAACGCGATGCAGAGGTCGATGATGGCGCCCGACATCTCCTCCGCAGCCGCGGCCTGCCCCTCGACGCCGTCGTCGAACAGGACCAGGGGGTGAAGGTTGCCGTCGCCGGCGTGGAAGACGTTGGCGACGCGGACGCCGCTCTCCCGCGACAGCTCACCGATGCGGCGCAGGACCTCGGGCAGCACCGTGCGCGGGATGACCCCATCCTGGACGATGTAGTCCGGGCTGATCCGGCCGACGGCGGCGAAGGCCGACTTGCGGCCCTTCCAGAACAGCGCGCGCTGCACATCGTCCTGCGCGATCCGCAGCTCGGAGGCACCGGCCTCCTCGCAGAACCGCGTCACCTGCGCGAACTGACGCTCCACGGTCGACTGCGCACCGTCCAGCTCGACGATGAGCACTGCGCCTGCGCCGTCGGGATAGCCGCACTGCACCGCCGCCTCGGCCGCCTCGATGGCCAGGGCGTCCATCATCTCGATCGCTGCCGGGATGACACCGGCGCCGATGATGGCGGAGACGGCCTGGCCGGCGGTGTCGGTGTCCGGGAAGGCCGCCAGGACCGTCTGGACCACCTCGGGGCTGCGGGTCAGCCGCACCGTCACCTGGGTGGCGACCCCCAGGGTGCCCTCCGAGCCGACGATGGCCCCGAGCAGGTCGTAGCCCGGGAAGTCGACGGCCTTGCCGCCGATCTCGACCAGCTCACCGAGCGGGGTGACGAACTCGACGCCGGTGACGTGTCCGGCGGTGAAGCCGTACTTGAGGCAGTGCGCGCCGCCGGAGTTCTCCGCCAGGTTGCCGCCGATCGAGCACACCTGCTGGCTCGACGGGTCGGGGGCGAAGTAGTAGCCGCCGGGCTGTGCGGCCTTGGTGAGCTGGAGGTTGATGACACCCGGCTCGACGACCGCGCGCTGGTTGTCGCGGTCGATCTCGAGGATGTCGCGCAGCTTCGACATGACGATGAGGACGCCATCGGCGTGCGGGAGGGCGCCTCCGGACAGACCGGTGCCCGACCCCCGGGCGACGAACGGTATGCCGCGGGCCGCGCAGGCCCGCACCACGGCCGCGACCTGCTCGGCCGACTCGGGCAGCACGACGAGCCCCGGAACGACCTTGTACTGCGCCAGACCGTCGCACTCGTAGGTGCGCAGCCGCTGCCGGTCGGTGATGACCGCGTCCGGCGGCAGCCACCGGGTGACCTCGGCGACGAGCGATGCGTCCATGCAACCTCCTCACCGAGGAACATACCCATTCCCCGGGGTCTGGGCCAGACAGGTCGGTCCGCACCGGGCTCCGGGCGCGCCAGCGGCCACCCCCCCGGCATACTGAGGTCGAGAATGGGCGCCGCTACGAGCCGGAGACGGCGCTCGCCAGGTGAGAGAGCGAGTCCTCCAGCTGCTGCTCCGACACGAGGGGGAAGTGCACCTTCTGGAGCAGGTCCTTGTCGGTGACCTGGCCCCAGTCGTAGACGAGGGTGACGTTGGTGGCGTCCGGCCCCTGAGGGGCCAGCTGCCACACCCACTCCCACCCGGGCGGCTCGGTGCCGGCCGGCGCGGGCTTCCACGCGACCAGGGCGTTCTTGTCGTAGCCGACCACGTGGTTGTCGGTCTGGTACTCCCCACCCATGTGGTCGCCCTGCATGTTCATGGTGAACACTTGCCCCGTATGCGTGATCCGGTCGGCGTGCTCGTCCGAGACGATGAACCCCGACCCGTCCAGCTCCTTGTGCCGCGCGGGCAGCGTCAGCACGTCGAAGATCGCCGACGCCGGGGCGTCGATGGTGCGCGCGACGGTGATGCGCGTGTCGGTCTGGTGGTGTTCGGTGGCCATCGTTCGATCCTGTCCTGACGCCCGCCCGGACGCAAACCGGCCAGGGGTCGGGTCAGGGCAGAACCTGACCACAGGCCGCGACGGGAACCGCGTAGATTGTCAACTCGTCTGCGTAGCGGGGGTATGCGTGGGCCGTGACCTGCGCTCACCCCCGCCCGACGCTTCAGACCCACCGAGGGGAGACCAGCCCATGTCGGACCAGCCGTCAGCCGCCGGTGCGGCCGCCGCCGCCCCACCGCCCGCCGCCGAGGCGGTCCAGCCGCTGACCCCCCCGCCCAGCACGTCGTCGTTGCTCACCCTCGAGCCGCCGGCCCCCGTGCAGGCGGTCAGTGACACCGCCGCCCCCAAGATGGCGCCCCAGGTGCCTGCGGCAGCGATCCCGGGCCTCGACGCCAAGGTCGACGGCTACCTGCAGGCCCTGCTCACCGCGCAGGCCAAGTCGCCGACCTTCGACGCCAAGGCGACCGACGTGCGCACCATGGGCGACGACGACATCCGCCGCGCCGCCGAGTCGAGCAACCGGCTGCTGCGGAGCCCCGTCAAGGCGCTCAAGGAGGGGGGCCTCAGCGAGACCGGCAAGGTCGGCAAGACCCTGCTCGACCTGCGTCGGACGGTCGAGGACCTCGACCCGTCCCAGGCCCACGGGGTCAAGAAGGTGCTCGGGATGATCCCCCTCGGCGACAAGGTCACCGACTACTTCCGCAAGTACCAGTCGGCGCAGACCCACCTCGACGGCATCCTCCACTCGTTGCGCGACGGCCAGGACGAGCTGCAGAAGGACAACACCGCGCTCAACATGGAGAAGCAGAACCTCTGGGACTCCATGGGCCGGCTCAACCAGTACGTCTACATCGCCGAGCGGCTCGACGCCCGCCTCACCGCCGAGATCGCGACCCTCGAGGCGACCGACCCCGAGAAGGCCACCGCCCTCAAGCAGGACGTCCTGTTCTACGTGCGCCAGAAGCACCAGGACCTGCTCACCCAGCTCGCGGTGTCGATCCAGAACTACCTGGCCATCGACATCACCATCAAGAACAACATCGAGCTCATCAAGGGCGTCGACCGCGCGACGACGACGACGATCTCGGCGCTGCGCACCGCCGTCATCGTCGCGCAGGCCCTCGGCAACCAGAAGCTCGTCCTCGACCAGATCACCGCGCTCAACACGACGACGAGCAACCTCATCCAAGCGACGTCGGAGATGTTGCGGGACAACTCGGTGAAGATCCAGGAGCAGGCCGCGTCGGCGACGATCGGCCTCCCCCAGCTCCAGGCCGCGTTCGCGAACATCTACCAGACCATGGACGCCATCGACACCTACAAGGTCCAGGCGCTCGACACCATGGCCGCGACCATCGGCACCCTCGAGACCGAGGTCGCGAAGTCGCAGGCCTACCTCGACCGCGCCAACCGGCAGAGCCCGAAGGTCATGGCCGGGTCCCTTGACCTCGGCCGCTGACCGCATCGCGTCTTGGGGACACTGAGCACATGGGTATCGGCGCGTGGTTCGGTTTCGGCGCGAAGCCGCCCGCACCCGAGCCCGAGCCCGCTCATCACGCCCCGACGAGCCAGGACCTCCTCGATGCGGTCGACCACGTCGAACGGCTCGCCCGTGAGGGCAAGGTGCCTGGCATGGTGCAGTCGCGACTCGGCCGGGTGGCCCGCACCGTGCGCGACACGGTGCCCCGCCTCGAGACCCTCGGGCCCGGCAGCGCACAGGCGTACAACGTCATGGCGACCGCCACCGACTACCTGCCCGACGCCATCGGCGGCTACCTCCGGCTGCCCCGGCAATGGGCGGACAGCCGCCCGGTCGACCGAGGTAAGACGTCACTGATGGTCCTCGTCGACCAGCTCGACCTGCTCGGAGCGACGATGGACAAGGTCTTCGACGCGGTATGCCGCGAGGACGCTCAGGCGCTCGTCGTGCACGGCCGCTTCCTCGCGGAGAAGTTCGGCTCGGCCGCCGGTGGTGGCGACCTCCGGATCGGGTCGACGCCCCTCCCGCCCCAGCCGGCGAGCACCGCGGGCGACACC
>JALZBI010000412.1 GCA_030947565.1 Actinomycetota bacterium | reverse complement strand
CGACCTACTCTCTCCCGAGTGTGATCGGCTCGCGATCCTAGGTCTGTCCTACGGCGCCGAAGCTGCACTGCTGACCGCGGTTCGCGACACCCGCCTCGACGTCGTGATCGGCCTGGCTCCCACCGATATCGCATGGGAAGGTGCATACGACGATGACAGCGACCCACGGGTCAGCAAATGGACCTGGCAGGGCCAAGACGTCCCGTTCGTGCCCCTGGACCGGCAATGGCAGCCGGCCTCCGAGCCGCCAGCCTTCATCGACTCCTACCGTTGGGCCAGGCAGAACGCCGACGCAGAGGTCGTGGACCGCGCGACCATCCCGGTCGAGGACATCAACGGTGAGGTCATCCTCGTCGCCGGCGGCGACGACAAGGTCTGGCCGTCAAGCGAACACGCCAAAGCGATCGCCGCGCGGCGGCAGAAGCATGGGATCGACACCACCATCGTCGAGGACCCCGCCGCCGGGCACCCGGTGCTGTTCCCCGGTGAGCCCCCCAAGGAGACGCGACGCTCTTATCAGGTCGGCGGTGATGACGGCGCCCCGCAACGCCTGGGGAGGCAAGCGTGGCCAGTGCTGCAGGCGGCCTTGCACCTTTTCCGCTAGGCCACAGCGGTCAGGTGGCCGACCCTGTCCGCGAGATCCCGCTGCGAGAAGCAGAGACCTAGTCAAGGAACCTCCGGCGAACCCACGAGCACCGTGTTCCCCGATGACAACTTCGTGAGCGGTTGCCACACCGAAGACAACTTCGTGCGTGGATGACATCTTCGGCGCTTTCCTACATCTCCTGTGTGGGGGCCCTACGCACCCACCACGCCACCTCGGGGGCTGGGGCGGGAACATTCGCGGCATACCCAGAGTTGAGCCTGATGAGCGCAACTTTGCGGAGTCGGGTTTTGACAACCACGGCGTCGCCCGGCAGATTTGGACGCCGGGGCTGCGCCTCCACCTCAGCCAGAATCACCGCCACATCAGCACCACAAGGAGAGTCACCATGGCACGTGCGGTCGGAATCGACCTGGGCACCACCAACTCGGCTGTCGCCGTCCTCGAGGGCGGGGAGCCGACGATCATCGCGAACGCCGAGGGTGGCCGGACCACCCCGTCGGTCGTCGCGTTCAGCAAGAACGGGGAGGTGCTCGTCGGCGAGATCGCCAAGCGCCAGTCCGTGACCAACGTCGACCGGACGATCCGTTCCGTCAAGCGCCACATGGGCACCGACTGGAACCAGGAGATCGACGGCAAGAAGTACACCCCGCAGGAGATCAGCGCCCGCATCCTCCAGAAGCTGAAGCGCGACGCGGAGTCCTACCTCGGCGAGTCCGTCACCGACGCGGTGATCACCGTGCCGGCGTACTTCGACGACCACGAGCGTCAGTCCACCAAGGAGGCGGGCGAGATCGCGGGCCTCAACGTCCTGCGGATCATCAACGAGCCCACCGCCGCCGCGCTGGCGTACGGCCTCGACAAGGGCAAGGAGGACGAGCTCATCCTTGTCTTCGACCTCGGTGGCGGCACCTTCGACGTGTCCCTCCTCGAGGTCGGCAAGGACCCGGAGGACGGCTTCTCGACCATCCAGGTCCGCGCCACCAACGGCGACAACAAGCTCGGTGGCGACGACTGGGACGAGCGCATCGTCAACCACCTGCTCACCACGGTGAAGAACAGCAGTGGCGTCGACCTGTCCAAGGACAAGATCGCCATGCAGCGGCTGCGCGACGCGGCGGAGCAGGCCAAGAAGGAGCTCAGCTCCTCGACCAACACGAACATCAACCTGCAGTACCTGTCGATGTCAGAGAACGGCCCGATCCACCTCGACGAGTCGCTCTCCCGCTCAGAGTTCGAGCGCCTGACGGCCGACCTGCTCGAGCGCACCAAGGCCCCGTTCCAGAAGGTCATCGCCGACGCCGGCATCAAGGTCTCCGACATCGACCACGTTGTCCTGGTTGGCGGTTCGACCCGTATGCCCGCGGTCTCGCGGGTAGTCACGGAGCTGACTGGCGGCAAGGAGCCCAACAAGGGCGTCAACCCCGACGAGGTCGTCGCCGTCGGCGCCAGCCTGCAGTCCGGTGTCCTCAAGGGCGAGCGCAAGGACGTCCTGCTCATCGACGTCACGCCGCTCAGCCTCGGCATCGAGACCCAGCACGGCCGGTTCACCAAGCTCATCGAGCGCAACACGGCGATCCCGACCAAGCGCAGCGAGATCTTCACGACGGCCGACGACAACCAGCCGTCCGTGCTCATCCAGGTGTTCCAGGGCGAGCGCGAGATCGCCCAGCACAACAAGGGACTCGGCACCTTCGAGCTGACCGGCATCGCGCCGGCCCCCCGCGGCGTGCCGAAGATCGAGGTCACCTTCGACATCGACGCCAACGGCATCGTGCACGTGTCCGCCAAGGACCAGGGCACCGGCAAGGAGCAGTCGATGACGATCTCCGGCGGGTCCGCCCTGCCGAAGGAGGAGATCGAGCGCATGGTCAAGGAGGCCGAGGCGCACGCCGAGGAGGACAAGAAGCGCGTCGAGGAGATCGACGTCCGCAACACCGCGGACCAGCTCGTCTACTCGACCGAGAAGTTCCTCGCCGACAGTGGCGACAAGGTCCCCGCGGCCGAGAGGGGCGAGGTCGAGACGGCTCTCGCCGACCTCAAGACCGCGGTCGGCACCAAGGAGTCGCCGGGCACCGACATCGACGACATCAAGGCCAAGACGGCGCACCTCTCCGAGGTCTCCCAGAAGATGGGACAGGCGATGTATGCCGCGTCGGCCGCGAACGAGTCGACCGCCGGTGATGGTCCGCAGGACTCCACCGGCCCGCAGGACGGTGCCGGGTCAGGCTCCTCG
>JALZBI010000411.1 GCA_030947565.1 Actinomycetota bacterium | reverse complement strand
AAGTGCCGCGCACCGTCGACGAGCTCCTCACGCTGCCTGGGATCGGCGCCTACACCGCGGCGGCGGTCGCCTGCTTCGCGTACGCGGAGCCCACGGTGGTCGTCGACACGAACGTCCGCCGCGTGGCGGTCCGCATCCTCAAGGGGCATGCGCAGGCCGCGCCCGCGATGACCCGCGCCGAGGTGGACCTGGCGCGGGCCGCCCTGCCGTCAGATCCCGACGATGCCGTCGTCTGGAACGTCGCCGCCATGGAGCTCGGCGCCCTGGTGTGCACGGCGCGCACCCCACGGTGTGGGGACTGCCCCGTCGCCGACCTGTGCACGTGGAACCAGGCCGGGCGACCGGCATACGACGGTCCACCACGGCGGGGAAAGGCCTGGCACGGCACCGACCGACAGGCCCGCGGGGCGCTGCTGGGCGTGTTGCGGGCGGCTAAGGACTCCGTGCCGGCTGACGCTCTGGCTGAAGCCTGGCCGGAGGACGCCCAGCGGATGCGGTGTCTCGACTCGCTCGTCTCCGATGGTCTCGTCGAGCCGCTCGACGGGCACCACTACCGCCTCCCCGCCTGACCCGGATCGGGCAGGCGCGCGCCGACGGAGGGTCGGGCACGACTGTCACCGCGGGGGCACGTGATGTCGTACCCCCGCCGGGAAATTCGTGGCCCCCGCTGACGCCGGTGCCCTCCGCAGACCTGCTCAGCCCTCAGACCGGCGGGGTGAGACCCAGCGCGTCCAGGGCGCGGGCCAACACGTCGGGCTCGGAGCCGCCGCCCGGCACCGTCACGCCCGGCTCGTCGGGCTCCAGCGGCTCGAGCGTGGCCAGCTGGCTGGGCAGGAGGGACGGCGGCATGTAGTGCCCCGCCCGGTGCTCCAGCCGGTCGGCGATGGTCTCGGTCGGCACCGTGACGTGCAGGAACCGGACCGCGGGCCGGCCCTCGCGCAACAGGTCGCGGTAGGCCCGGCGCAGCGCCGAGCACGTGACGACGGCGGAGCGCCCGGCCGCCTCCTGCTCGCTCATCCAGTCGCCGATGAGCCGCAGCCATGGCCACCGGTCATCGTCGGTGAGGGGTGTGCCCGCGTGCATCTTGGCGACGTTGGCCTCGGGATGGAACGCGTCTCCTTCGGCGAACGGCCAGCTCATGCTCACGGCGACGCCCTTGGCCACGGTCGTCTTCCCGGACCCGGACACGCCCATGACGACGACGAGATCCGGGCCCCAGGGCGGGGGGACAGCTCCAGCGGCGGCCATGGCGCCACCCTAGCCACGACCGACCCGCCGGCGGCGGAGCATGCGGCGGGTTGCCCGTCCCCCGGCTCGGGAGTAAGTTCTCGCGTTTGTGCGTGCAGCGGTCCGGACGGTCTGGGTGCTCGCCCGAGCCGGGTTCCGCCGCTACTCGACCTACCGGCTGGCCACGCTCGCCGGCATCCTCACCAACAGCGTCTTCGGCCTCATCCGCGGGTCGATCATGCTGGCCGCCGTCGCCGCCGCGGGTGGCACCGTCGCCGGCTACTCCTCCGCGCAGGCCAGCTCGTTCGTGTGGTGGGGGCAGGGGCTCATCGCCTGCGTCGGCCTGTTCGGCTGGACGGAGGTCTCAGACCGGGTGCGCTCTGGTGACATCGCCGTGGACTTCGCCCGCCCGCTCGACCCGCAGGTCGCCTACCTGGGGGCCGACCTCGGCCGGGCGGCGCTGCAGCTGCTGACCCGGGGGGTCCCGACCGTGGCCATCGGCGCCCTGCTGTTCGGGATCGCACCACCCCGCAGCGCTGGGGTCGCGGCGCTGGCGGTCGTCAGTGTCGTCCTCGCCGTCGTCATCTCGTTCGGCTGCCGGTATGCCGTGAACCTCGCCGCGTTCTGGCTGCTCGAGAACCGCGGGCCACAGCTCGTCTACATCGTCGTCAGCGGGCTGCTCGCCGGCCTCTACGTGCCGGTGGCCTGGTTCCCGCCGTGGCTGGCAACGCTGGCCGCGTGCACGCCGTTCCCGTCGATGCTCCAGACGCCGATCGACCTGCTGGGCGGCCGTGCCGATCCCGCGGAGGCGGTCCGCCTCCTCGCCGATCAGCTCGCCTGGGCCGGCGGTGCCCTCCTCCTGGGGCAGGCCCTCACTCGGCGCGGTCGGCGGGTCCTGGAGGTGCAGGGTGGCTGACCTACGCCACGACGCCCACGCCTACCGCGTCATCCTCGGTGCCCGCTGGCGCGCGCAGACGACCTACCGCGGCTCCTTCGCCACCGACGTCCTGGGCACCGTCGGCATCGGCGTCGTCGACCTCGCCGAGATCTACGTGATCTTCCACAACGTCACCGTCCTCGGCGGGCTGACGTTCCCGCAGGCCCTGGTCGTCTTCGCCCTGGCCACGATGGCGTTCTCGCTGGCCGACCTGCTTGTCGGCCACCTCGACACCCTCCCGACCTTCATCCGGGCGGGCACGGTCGACGCGTTCTACCTGCGCCCCCTCTCGCTGCTCGGCCAGCTCGTGACCAGTGACCTGTCACTGCGCCGCGTCGGGCGACTCGCCGTGGCCGTCGTCGTCCTCTGCGTCGCCGTCCGCCTGAACGGCCCGCCCGTCACCCCACGCACCGTGCTGCTGGCCGGTGCCACCGTGGTCACCGGCGCCGTCATCGTGGGCGCCCTGTTCGTCGCCGCGGCCGCGCTGCAGTTCTTCCTCGTCGAGGGCAGCGAGGTCACCAACGCCTTCGTCTACGGCGGCTCGTACGCATCGCAGCAGTCCGCGCAGGTGTTCCCCCACCCGCTCCGGCTGCTGTTCTCGTTCGTGGTACCGGCGGCGTTCGTGGCCTATCTGCCCACCGTCGTGCTGCTCGACCTACCGGGCGCCACTCTTCTACCGGCCTGGCTGGGGT
>JALZBI010000092.1 GCA_030947565.1 Actinomycetota bacterium | reverse complement strand
GGTGGAGCCGGGGGGCGCCGGGGTTGCCGGCGTCGTCTCCGGGGGGACCGACGACGGTCGTGCTGGCGCCCCCGAGCAGGTCGCGGATCTGCGTCAGCAGCAGAACCTCCTCTGACGGAGCCTCGGGCTCGGCCTCGAGTCCCTGCTTGCGACGCTCGGAGAGCTTGTTCATCGGCAGGACGATGACGAAGTAGACCGCCGCTGCGACGAAGACGAAGTTGAGGATGGCCTGCAGCACGCTGCCCACCGAGAACTGCGCGTTGTTGATCTCGAAGTTGCCGACGCCACTGATGTCCGGAGCGCCGGCGATGGCCGCGATGAGCGGGTTGATGATGCCGTCGACGAGCGCCTTGATGATTGCCGCGAAGGCTGCACCGATGACGACCGCGACAGCGAGGTCGACGACGTTTCCTCGCATGAGGAAGTCCTTGAATCCCTTGAGCACGGTCGATCCTTTCGGTCCGTGGAGCCTGGGCAGGTCCTGGCGCAGGCACCGCGAGAGTATCTAACCCGCCCAACGCGGACAGAAGCGAACCCAGTGAGGTGGTCGAGCGTGAACCGCCGCGTCAACGGTGGGGGGCCCGCCGGGTCAGCGGTGTGGAGCGACCAGGAACCCGGCTGGCGTGCTGCCGCCGAGGGCCACGGCGACGGCTCGCGCCTCGGCCGGGGTGAGGGCCAACCAGACGTGCGCACCGGTCGACCCCGAACCGCCGAGCATCCCGGACGACGGGAGGTCGGTGGCCAGGACCACCGCGGAGGTGGCCACGGTCTCACCCGACCCCGTCACGAGCACCGACACGAGGTCGGCCGGGCGCAGGGTGGAGACGATGCTCGGGTCGCCCGCCGGCAGGCTCACCGCCAGCGACCCGGCCGGGAGAGCCGCCAGCTGACCCGGTCCTCGGAACCGGGTGGCGGTCACGATCTCTCCGCTGACCATCGGTGCGCCGAGCACCCGCCCGACGGCGGCCTCCCCGGCCGTCAGGGCACCGCGGGGCACGTAGGCGTCGGGTCGTCGATCGACGCGGACGTCGTCGGCTCCGACCGTGGCGCCCAACGGCAGGTCGCGCGTGACGACGAGCACGGGAACGCCCGGATCGGGAGGCGCGGGGAGCAGGGCCGAGGCGGTGAGCCAGAGGGCCGCCCCCGCCAGCACGGCGCTGAGCACACGGGCCGCGACGGTGCGCCGCCACCGACCCCGGCGGGTCAGCGGCCGGAACGTGCGCCGCAGCCCCCTCGCTGACCGCGGCCGGATGCGGCGTGGGGAGCCTTCCTCGGCCACCGGGAGGTCACGGCGCGCCGGGGCCTCGAGGCTCACGTCGGGAGGGCGAAGGGCAACGTCAGCCCGTCGAGCGCGCGCCGGCAGCCGCACCTTGCCGACTCGTCGGCCTCGGTCTCCGGCATCTCCTCCACGGCCTTTTCGAGCACGGACTTGAGCCCGTCGATGTTCTGGGCGAACACCTCGAGCACCTCATCGTGGGTAACGCCCGACTCGCCGTCGACCCCGGCATCCAGGTCGGTGACCAGCGCGATCGTCGTGAAGCACATAGCGAGCTCGCGGGCGATCGCGGCCTCGGGCATACCCGTCATGCCGACCACCGTCCACCCCGCCTGTTGGTGCCAGCGGCTCTCAGCGCGGGTGGAGAACCGTGGACCGTTGATGACGACGAGGGTGCCCTCGGGCGCGACCGACAGCCCCGCCTCCGTCGCGACCCGCGAGACGACGGCCCGGCCGCGAGGACAGTAGGGGTCGGCGAACCCGACGTGGACGACGGTGCCGACCTCGTCGTAGACGCTGTGCGCGCGGCCCCACGTGCGGTCCACCACCTGGTCGGGGACGACGACCGTGCCCGGACCGAGCTCGCGACGCAGAGAACCGACCGCGCAGGGGGCCAGGACCTGCCGGACCCCGAGCGAGCGCAGCGCCCAGAGGTTGGCGCGGTAGGGCACTCGGTGCGGGGGGAAGCGGTGGTCCTCCCCGTGCCGCGCCACGAACGCCACCCGCCGGCCGTGCAGCTCACCGACGACGAGATCGCCGCTCGGGTGACCGAATGGCGTCGAGATCTGGACGCGCTCGGCGTCGGTGAGGAAGGCGTAGAAGCCCGAACCACCGATGACCCCGATCTCAGCCCGGGCCGGGCCGTTCGCAGCGGTGGAGGACGGGTCCACAGGAAGGGAGGTCATAGGCCGACCCTATGCAGCGCGCACCACCACTCGGTATGCCGCGGCGCCGGCTGTGGACGGCGGGACGACTCGGTCGAGGGCTGGGGACAACGGCCCCGAGGCGCCAAACCCACCGACCAGACTCACGTGTTTGCCGGTTTCGGACCTCCGAAAGCTCGGAAACCGACAAGAAGGTGAGTCCGGTCGGAGAGAGGGGGGACGGGAGAGGGGCGGGCGAGGGGAGAGGGGCGGGCGAGGGGCGAGGGGTCAGCGGGCGGCGGGGGTGTTCGCGCTCGACGAACCGGATCCGCCGCTGGTCGACCCGCCCCCCGCGCTGGTGCTCGTCCTACTGGAACCGGAGCCGGACGTCGTCCCGGACCCGGAGCCGGACGTCGTCCCGGACCCGGAGCCGGACGTCGCCCCGGACCCGGAGCCCGACGGCTTGCTCGAGCTGTTGCCCGTTCCCTTGTCGGCCCCCGACCTGGAGCCCTTGTCGGACGCCTTGTCCGAACCCTTGTCGCCGCTCTTGTCGGAACCCTTGCCCGTGCTCTTCTCGGAACCCTTGTCGGAACCCGTGTCGCCGCTCGTGTCGCCGCTCTTGTCGGAACCCTTGTCGGAACCGTTGTCGGAACCCTTGTCGGACCCTGACCCGTTCGCACCGGCGCGCGAGTCGTTGCGGTAGAACCCGGAACCCTTGAAGGACACGCCGATCGACGTGTAGATCTTGCGCAGCCTCCCCTCGCACTCCGGACAGGTGGTCAGCGCGTCGTCGCTGAACGTCTGGACGGCGTCGAACGCGTGGCCACACTCGGTGCAGGCGTACGCATACGTCGGCACGGGGTCTCCTCGGGTCTGGGCTGGGTCTCGGCTGGGTCTGGGCTAAAGGGGAATCGACCCAGGGCGGCGGAAGTCTACGGGTGCAACAGCCGTGGTCCCGAATCGCTTCCCGTCTCACGCCCAGCCCGCGAGCCGGCCGCCGGTGTCGACCGCCCGGATGCGGTGCTCGGCCTTGGCCCGTGCCTCGGTTGTACTGACGACGAGCAGCTGGTCACCGTGTCGGAGCACCGTGCGCCCCGCGGGCACGAACCCCGTGCCGTCGCGGACGACCAGGGTGACGTTGGCCCCCGGGGGCAGCCGCAGCTCGAAGAGCTCCACCCCGTGGAGCTGGGAGCGGTCGCCGATGGTGACCTCGATCACCTCCGCGCCCAGGGCGTCGAGCGGCGTGGTCTCGAGGTTGAGATCGAGCTGCTGGACCGACTCGGTCACCCCCAACCGGCGGGCGACCCACGGCAGGGTCGGGGCCTGGATCACCGTGAAGATGACCACGAGGACGAAGACGAGGTCGAAGATCCGGTCCGCGCCCTGTGTGCCGGCGGTCGCCGGCACGGTGGCCAGCACGACGGGCACGGCGCCACGCAGGCCCGCCCAGGAGAGGAACGCCTGGTCCCGCCAGCGCATGCGGAAGGGGGCCAGGGCGAGGACGACCGACAGGGGTCGGGCCAGGAGCAGCAGGGCGAAGCCGATGACCAGCGCCGGAATGACCTGCTGCGGCATCTGGTCGGGGGAGGCGAGCAGCCCCAGCAGCACGAACAGTCCGATCTGCGCGAGGGTTCCGAGCGCTGACGCCAGGCCGTGGACCGCAGCCCGGTGCGGCAGCCGGATGTTGCCGAGCACGAGGGCCGACAGGTAGGCGGCGATGAACCCAGACGTGTTCACGGTCGCGGCCAGGGCGTAGGCCAGCACTGTGAGCGAGATGACACCGATCGAGAAGAGGGCCGACGACGAGCCCACGACCCGGCGCAGCAGCCACCCGCCGGCCCAGCCGACCCCCAGGCCGATGAGCGACCCGCCGCCCAGCTCGACGACGGCCAGCAGTAGCAGCTGCCACCAGGTGTGGTGCTCGGCGTTGGGCAGGGTCTCGCTGGCGAGGGCGACGACGAGGATGACGACCGGGGCGTCGTTGAACCCGGACTCGGCCTCGAGCATGCCCGCGAGGCGGCGGGGGAGCGGCACGGTCCGCAGGACGGAGAAGACGGCGGCCGCGTCGGTGGAGCTGAGGATGGCCCCGATGAGCAGGGCGACCGACCACTCCAGCTGCAGGAGGACATGGGCGGCCACGGCGACCACTCCCACCGAGACCACGACCCCGACCGTCGACAGGAGTGCCGCCGGGGCGATCGAGCGGCGGATGCTCGAGTACTTCGTCGTCAGGCCCCCCTCGGCGAGGATGAGGACGAGCGCGGCATAGCCGAGCACCTGGGTGAGCTCTTCAGAGTCGAAGGTGATGCCGACGCCCGCCTCCCCCAGGCCCAGACCGATGCCGAGGAACACGAGCAGGGACGGCAGCCCGGACCGGGCCGACAGGCGTATCGCGGCGATGGCGACGAGCAGCACGGCGGAGCCGATGAGGAGCGACAGCGTGAGGTCGGTCAGGACATACTCGCTCGGCACGCCACCCAGCCTGGTCACCGCGCCTCCTGCCTGGTGTCGATCGCATCACCGTCCGCGAGGCGGAGTGCCGCCTGACTCGAGGTGCCACCGGGGTGTCCTAGTCTCGCAGGGTGGCACGGGCGAGGGTGGTGCGGCGAGTGGGGTTGGGCCTGCTGCTCCTCGTCTTTCTCGTGGTGGTCGCCGTCGCGGTGGTCGCCACCGGCATCGTGCGCCAGTCCTGGCCCCAGACGACGGGGGAGATCCGGCTGAACGGTCTCGGTGGCCGGGTCGAGGTCGTCCGAGACGCCCGCGGCACCCCCCAGATCTACGCGGACTCGGCCGATGACCTCTTTCGCGCCCAGGGGTTCGCCGCCGCCCAGGACCGGTTCTTCGAGATGGACTTCCGCCGGCACGTGACCGCCGGCCGCCTCTCCGAGCTCGTCGGCTCGAGCGGGCTCGCGACCGACAAGGTCGTCCGCACTCTCGGCTGGCGGTCCGTCGCCGAGCAGGAGCTGGCGCTGCTCGCTCCCTCGACCCGGGCCTACCTCAACGCCTACGCCGACGGGGTCAACGACTACATCAGCCGCGCGAGCAGCCCGAGCGACATGGGCCTGGAGTATGCGGTCCTGGCCCGCCAGGTGCCCGGCTACACGGTGGAGCGGTGGTCGGCCGTCGACTCGCTGGCGTGGCTGAAGGCGATGGCCTGGGATCTGAAGAGCAACTACGACGACGAGCTGACCCGCGCCCGGCTGGGCTCGGTCATGGGGCAGGACCGGCTGGCCGTGCTCTACCCCGACTACACGGTCGCCGGACACCCGCCGATCCTGGCCGGTGACGAGTGGTCGCCGCGTGCGGTGCCGGCCGCATCCCCCGTGCCGGCGGCCTTGACCGCCGCGCCCTCCGCGGCCGTGCCCCCGACCGCATCGCTCCCCGGGGAGCCTCCCGCCCCGGTGGCACCGACGACGGGCACGACGTCCGCTCTGTTCGCCGGCGTCCAGCAGGCGCTGGAGACGGTGCCCGCTCTGCTCGGGCGCGGCGAGGGGGTCGGGTCCAACTCGTGGGCGGTCTCGGGCGCGCGGTCGACGACCGGCAAGCCCCTGCTGGCCAACGACCCGCACCTCAGCACCTCGATCCCCGGCATCTGGTACCAGACCGGCCTGCACTGCCGCACCGTGTCGGCCGCGTGCCCGTTCGACGTCTCGGGGTTCACCTTCTCCGGGCTGCCCGGCGTCGTCATCGGGCACAACGACACGGTGGCGTGGGGCATCACCAACCTGGCGCCCGACGTCACGGACTTCTACCTGGAGAAGGTCACCGACGGCACCTACCTGCGCGACGGGCAGCAGGCACCGTTGGAGGTGAGCACCCAGACCATCAAGGTGGCGGGCGGCAACGACGTCAAGCTCACCGTGCGTCGCACCGTGCACGGACCGATCGTCTCCGACGTCCTTGACTCCGTCGGCCGGGTGGGCCGCAACGCGCTGGTGCGGCTGGTGCCACAGCAGGACACGTATGCCGTGTCGCTCGCCTGGACGGGGCTGGTGCCCAGCACCACCGCCGACGCTCTCTTCGCGATCGACACCGCCAGGAGCTTCACCGAGTTCCGAGCGGCCGCGGCGAAGTTCGCGGTCCCCGCGCAGAACCTCGTCTACGCCGACACGGCCGGACACATCGGCTACCAGGCGCCTGGGCTGATCCCCGTCCGGTCGACGTCGGTGCCCAACACCGCTCCGGGCTACTGGCCGGCACCGGGGTGGGACAGCCAGTACGACTGGAAGGGCTTCGTCCCCTTCGACCAGCTGCCCTGGACCTACGACCCGCCCGAGGGGATGATCGTCACCGCCAACAACCAGGTGACCGCGGCCACCGGCCCGGGTGTGCCCTTCCTGACGACCGACTGGGACTTCGGGTGGCGCAGCTCCCGCATCGAGGAGCTGCTCAAGAAGACCGACAAGGTCTCACCGGAGCAGATGGCGCAGATCCAGAACGACACCTACAACTCCTTCGCCCCCACCCTCGTCCAGGCCCTGCTGCAGATCGACCTGTCCGGCGACGAGTTCACCCAGCAGGCGCAGCAGCTGCTCGGCGACTGGGACTTCACCCAGCCCTCGGGCAAGGGGCCGGCGTCGGTGCGGGCCGCCTACTTCAACGCGGTGTGGACGCGGGTCGTCGAGTACACCTTCAACGACGAGCTGCCCCAGGACCTCCAGGCCGACGGCGGTGGTCGCTACATGGCGGCGATGTCGGCCCTGCTCAAGGACCCGACCAACGGCTGGTGGGACGACCGTCGCACGCCGGGAGTCGTGGAGTCGCGCGACGAGATCCTGCGCAAGGCGCTCGTGCAGGCCCGTCTCGACCTGGCCAAGCACCTGGGCAAGGACCCCGTCACGTGGACCTGGAGCGAGCTGCACTCCGCAACGGTCAAGAGCCAGGTGCTCGGTGGTGACGGCGTTCCGCCGCTGGTGCAGCGGATCTTCAACCGCGGCCCCGTCCCCTTGGGCGGCGGTCCCTCCATCATCAACGCCACGTACTGGAGCGCCTCGTCCGGCGGTTACGACGTCACCCGAGCACCGTCGATGCGGATGGTCGTCAACCTGGGCAGCTTCGACGCGTCGACGTGGGTCAACCAGACCGGCAACAGTGGCCACCCCTACTCGGCGCACTACGTCGACCAGCTCGACGCCTGGGCCGCCGGGGAGCAGTTCCCGTGGGCGTTCGGGCGGGCGGCCGTCGACGCCTCGGCGTCCGAGCAGCTGGTCCTCACTCCTGGGGGCTGAGGCGGGCCCACCCCGCCGACGGGGTGACCACCGCATCGACCCCCATGTCGTGCGGACCCACGGGGACGGCGCCGGTGTCGAGCACCTCGTCGTCGTGGAGCAGGGCCACGACGAGTGTGTCCGGCCGGCAACGGGCCAGGGCCCGGTCGTAGGAGCCGCCTCCCTGCCCCAGCCGGCCCCCCCCGCGGTCCACGGCGAGCGCCGGCACCACGACGACGGACGCCCCGGCGATGGCGCCCAGGCCGAGCGGCCCTGCCCCCGGGTCGTCCGCCGAGCGCCAGTCCAGGTCGCGGTCCGGAAGGGTGAGCGGGAGGACGACCTCGTAGCCCTCCTCGAGGAGGCGCTGGCGCAGAACGTCCGTGGGAGGCTCGGTGGGCCGGGCCTCGTAGGCGGCGACGCGGCATACCTCGCTGCCCAGGTGCGCGCGCATGCCGGCGATGACCGCCTCGGCCAGGCGCGCTGCGTCGGTATGCCGCGCTGCGGCCGTGCGTCCGGCGGCCTGGGCGCGCCGCTGCCGGCGCACCTGC
>JALZBI010000091.1 GCA_030947565.1 Actinomycetota bacterium | reverse complement strand
GCCCGCGGGGCCGCCGGAGGAGTTGTTGTCACTGCCACAGGCCGTGAGCGCGAGGGCGCCGGTCAGGGCAACGGCGCTGATGGCGCTGGTACGGGCGAGTTGCACGGTGTGTTCCCTCTTCTTGGTACGGGGGGCTGGTTCGGGGGCACTCCCGGGGGGAGCGGGCACGCCATCGGCGGGTGGCCGGAAGCGCGTCCGTCTCGGAACCTAGGCGGCGAGAGTGACCAGTTGCCCCTGCTGGGCGAACGGAGGGTGAACGAGCGTCAACGTCTTCGTGCCCTCACGTGATCGGGCGGTCACACGGCAGTCATAGATCCGGCAAGGCCCGCGTACCGATCGACGGGTTGATGCCCGGAATGCCCGGCAGGACGGCGGACACAAGCCGTTCGTACCCGCCCGTCGGTCCGCCATCGGTCAGGGACGGTGACGTTCGACCGCGACCACCCGGGCCGCCGCACCGGTGCCGACGAGGTGGCAGACCAGCACCTCACCCTTGTCCATGGCCTCGTCCGCCGCCGCCGTGAGCAGGTCTGAGACGTCAGGCTCCCCGTCCTCGCCGTCGATGAGCCCTCGCATCGCGGTCACCAGGCTGGGGATGAGCGGACCGTGGCTGCACAGGGCCGCCGGGGCGCCCCGCTCGACCGCACGACGCAGATGGTGGGCGCTGCGCTCCGGGTCGGCGTCGAACCCCTCCTCGGAGAGGGCGTCCTTGAGCCGCAGCGGCAGGCCGGCCGAGGCGGCATACGGGCGCAGGGTCTCGGCACACCGCACTGAGTCCGACGACATGAGACGGCTGATGCCATAGGCCGCCAGGAGCGGCACGATGGCCTGCGCCCGGGCCTCGCCACGCTCGTCAAGGGGTCGCTGCGGGTCCGGGTGCTTCCACGAACCGCGCGGCCGGGCCTTGGCGTGGCGCACGATGGCGAGCGGCCACGTCGTCAGGCGTCCGGCCGCGTCGGCGCGGACCAGGGCGCGCAGCTGTTCGCGGTCGCGCGCGTAGTCGAGGCGGTCGTGGGCGGCGACGACGTCGAGCCACCGCACCTCGTCGATCTCGTTGACGAGCCGGCCGTGCCCGCCGGCGACCTCGGCGGCCCAGTAGCGCACCCGCTTGGTCGCCGGCTCGCCGGTGCGGTCGAGCACGATGTAGCTCGCCGAGGGGAGCGGCCGGCCGAGATGGACCTGGAGGCCGGTCTCCTCCTGCGTCTCCCGGGCGGCCGCCACCGGCCAGTCCTCGGCGGGGTCGAGCTTTCCCTTGGCCCACGACCAGTCGTCGTACTTGGGTCGGTGCACGAGGGCGACCTCGAGCCGCCCTCGGCGCCGGCGCCACGGCACGGTGCCGGCGGCGGGGACGACGAGGGACGGGCTGACCGTCCCGGTCTCCGTCACGGCGGGCCTACCTCGAGGTCTCGACGCGGCCGGGTCAGCGCCGCCGGGCCTTGCGGCGGCGCTTGAGGTGCATGTCGACGAGGGCAGTCTGCACGTCGGTCAGGGGCTCGCCGTCGGGCGCCCGGTGGTGGCGGGTCCATCGGCCGTCCGACGTCAGGTCCCAGCGTGACGTCATGTCGGAGGTGCCGCGGTCGAGCAGTGACGTGATGTCGGCGACGTGGGCGGGATCGGTGATGCGCAGCAGCGCCTCGACACGACGGTCGAGGTTGCGGTGCATCATGTCGGCGCTGCCGATGTAGACCACCGGGTCGCCGTCGCCGCCGAACCAGAACACCCGGGAATGCTCGAGGAAGCGTCCCAGCGTGGAGCGCACGCTGATGGTGTCGCTCACCCCTGGCACACCCGGTCGCAGGGCGCAGATGGCTCGCACCCAGATGTCGACGCGTACGCCGACCTGTGACGCGCGGTAGAGGGCGTCGATGATCTGTTCGTCGACGATCGAGTTGACCTTGAACACGATCCGGCCCTTGCCGGACTTCTCGTGGCGCTCGACCTCGGCCTCGATCTGCTCCAGCAGACCGGACCGCACGGTGCGAGGCGCCACCAGGAGGCGCTTGAACCGGCTGCGCGGTGCGATGCCGGACAGCTGGTTGAACAGGCGCGTGAGGTCTTCGCCGACCTGGGGGTCGCAGGTGAGGACGCCGAGGTCCTCGTAGATGCGCGCCGTCTTGGGGTTGTAGTTGCCGGTTCCGATGTGGCAGTAGCGGACCAGGCCCTCGGCCTCCTGGCGGACGACGAGGCACAGCTTGGCGTGGGTCTTCAGCCCGACGATGCCGTAGACGACGTGAACACCCGACTGTTCGAGCTTGCGCGCCCAGCTGATGTTGTTGACCTCGTCGAACCGGGCCTTGATCTCGACGACGGCCAGCACCTGCTTGCCCGCCTCCGCCGCGTCGATGAGCGCGTCGACGATGGGGGAGTCGCCGGAGGTGCGGTAGAGCGTCTGCTTGATCGCGAGGACGTGCGGGTCGGCGGCGGCCTGCTCGATGAACGCCTGCACCGACGTCGAGAACGAGTCGTAAGGGTGATGCAGCAGAACGTCTTTCGCGCGCACCGAGGCGAAGATGTCACCCGGCTTGGAGCTCTCGGTCGGCGACAGGTCGGGCTGGGTGAGCGGTACGAACGCGTCGTACTTCAGGTCGGAGCGCTCGAGGTCGCCGATGATGAACAGTGAGCGCATGTCGAGGGGCGCCGGCACCCGATAGACCTCGCTGCCCCGGATCTGCAGCTCGCGGCGCAGCAGGTCGAGGACGTGGTCGTCGATGTCCTCCTCGACCTCCAGCCGCACCGGCGGCCCGAACCGGCGCCGGGTCAGCTCCTTCTCGAGGGCGGTGAGGAGGTTCTCCGCGTCGTCCTCCTCGACCTCGAGGTCCTCGTTGCGGGTCACCCGGAAGGTCGTGTGCTCGTGGACCTCCATGCCGGTGAACAGCTGGTCGAGGTGCACCGCGATGACGTCCTCGAGGGGCACGAACCGGGCCGAGTAGTCGCCTTCGTGGCTCTGCGGGTTGACCCGGAGCAGCCGGGGGAGCGACGGGGGCACCTTGACGCGAGCGAAGTGCTCGTTGCCCGTCTTGGGGTTGACGAGCGTCACCGCGAGGTTGAGCGACAGGCCGGAGATGTAGGGGAACGGGTGCGCGGGGTCGACCGACAGCGGGGTGAGCACCGGGAAGATGTGGTCGGTGAACAGCTGATGCAGCGGGGTGCGCTCCTCCTCGGTGAGGTCGTCCCAGTGGGCGATGGTGATGCCCTCCGCGGCCAGGGCCGGCTGCACCTGCTCGAGGAAGACCTGCGCCTGCAGGCTCATCAGCTGCTGCGACACCTCGCTGATCCGCTCGAGCACCTCGCGGGGCTCGAGTCCGGACGCCGACCGCACGGCGAGCCCGGTGGCGATCCGGCGCTTCAGCCCGGCCACCCGGATCATGAAGAACTCGTCGAGGTTGTTGGAGAAGATCGCGAGGAACTTGGCCCGCTCCAGCAGCGGCACGCTGACGTCCATCGCCAGCTGGAGCACCCGCTCGTTCAGCTGGAGCCAGGAGATCTCCCGCTCGAGGAAGCGGTCGGACGGCAGCTCGTCCTCGGTGCGGATGAACCGGCCGTTGGCGCCGCGGGCGGGGAACACCCGGGGCGACGGGATCGCGCTGGCGAGCGACCGCAGGGCCGCGTCGGGAGCGCCGTCCTGAAGGCGGTCGCCGTTGCGGTGCCCGCTCTCCTGCGCAAGGTCGCTCGCTCGTTCCGACACGTCGGTGCTCATAGCCTCATCGTTCCACTCCGAGGTGAACTCACGTCAACGGCGGGGCGGCATACATCCGATCCACGGACCGGGTGGTGAACCCCAGTCCCCGGTAGACGGCCAGCGCGGCCGGGTTGTCACCGTCGACGTAGAGGATGACGTCTGGCACGCCTTGGTCGCGCATGTGGTGCAGGCCCAGCAGGGTGAGGGGCCGACCCAGGCCACGACCCTGGTATGCCGGGTCGACCCCGACGACGTACACCTCCCCAACACCCGCTCCGCGGCTGTTGGGGGCCCCCCCGGTTCCGCGCTCGACTTCGTCTCCCTCGGAACCGTGGGCCCCCCCCACACCCGCCCCCCCATCACCGCCTGGGGGGATCTTGGTCCAGTGGAAGGCGGCGACCGTCCTCGCGTCGTCCACCGGGACGACGAGGATCAGTCCCGCGGCGTCGAACCAGGGCTCGGCCATCCGGGCCTCGAGGTCGGCGAGGGTCAGCCGGCCCTGCTCGGCGTGGTGGGCGAAGGCGAGCGCGTTGACCCGCAGCCACTCCTGCTCGTCGCGACCGGGCCGGAACCCCCGGGCGACCAGGCCGGGTGGTAGCACGAGGTCGGGCAGTGGCGGGTTGTCCGCGAAGCGCCGGCCCAGCACGAACAGCTCACGAACCACGTCGAGGCCGCGAGCGGCCGCGAAGGCCCCGGCGGCCGGCTGGTCCCCGTGCGCCCAGACCCGGATGCCGGCCGGGAGAGCGGCGAGTAGGGCAGTGCCCACGCCCTGCCGCCGGTGGTCGGGGGCGACGACGAGCTCGGCCGACCCCTCGTCCACCTGGGCGTACCCGACGAGCGCGCCCGTGGCATACGCGAGAAGGTGCTCGGGCTGGTGCCCTGACCGGCCGTAGACGGCGAGGCGGGACTGCTCCGACAGCGGCGGCACCCTGTCGCTCGCGGCGGCCCCGGCGACGAGCCGGTCGACCGCGGCGCGTTCCTCGTCGGTCAGGCGGCCGGTGGGTCTGATCGTCGAGGGGGCAGTCACGTGCGGCAGGATTTCACGAACTGCAAACCGGCCATGACCCTTAGCAGAGTTTCCAGAGGCTAGCCTGCACGGGCTCGGAGAATTCCCCGAGTTCACACCGCCGCCACAGGCCAGCAGTAGCGCAACCAGGGAGAACTATGTCGTTCGCACATCCACGACGCCTGATCGGCGTCGTCGCGGTGGGGGCCTGCACCCTCGCCGGAGTCGCCGCCACGAGCGGCACCGCCGAGGCGTTCAACCCCCTCGTCATGGACGTCCAGATCCTGTCCTTCAACGACTTCCACGGGAACCTCGAGCCGCCCGGCGGCTCCAGCGGGCGGATCGTCACCGACCACAAGCTCGGGACGGACGCGAAGACCGGGGCGACCATCGCCGTGGACGTCACCCAGGACGCTGGAGGGGTCGAGTACCTCGCGACGCACCTCAAGGAGGCGCGGGAGGGCCACAAGAACACCCTGACCGTCGCGGCCGGCGACATCATCGGCGCGTCACCCCTGCTGTCAGCGGCGTTCCACGACGAGCCCACGATCGAGTCGATGAACCTGCTCGGCCTGGACGCGTCGGCGGTCGGCAACCACGAGTTCGACGAGGGCTACAAGGAGCTCCAGCGGATGCAGAAGGGCGGCTGCATCGACGACGGTGACGGCGCCGACAACCAGAACTCCTGCGCCGACCACCGCTTCAAGGGCGCCGACTTCGACTACCTCGCCGCCAACGTCAAGTACGCCGACACCGACAAGACGATCCTCCCGCCCTACACGATCAAGAACGTCCACGGCGCCCGCATCGGCTTCATCGGCATGACCCTCAAGGACACCCCCTCGATCGTCACCGCCGCCGGGGTCGCCGGGCTGCAGTTCACCGACGAGGTGGCCACGGCCAACGCGCTCGTTCCCGAGCTGCGCCGCAAGGGGGTCAACGCGATCATCGTGCTGATCCACCAGGGTGGGACGCCGGACCAGCAGACCTGGGTCGGACCGGACGGGAAGCCCTACACGGTCAGCCCCACGTACGACTACACCTGCGCCGAGGGCGGCTCGCTCAAGGCCGACTCCCCGATCATCCCGATCGCCAAGGGCCTCGACCCGGCCATCGACATGGTCATCTCCGGCCACACCCACCAGCCGTACGTCTGCGACATCAAGGACCCGGCCGGTCAACCGCGCCTCGTGACCTCGGCGTCGTCCTTCGGGCGGCTGTTCACCGAGACCAACCTCAAGTACGACCGCCTCTCCCGCGACATCGTGCGGGCCTCGGTCAGCGGCTCGAACATGGTCGTCACCCGTGACGTCGCCAAGGACGTGGCCCAGACCAAGCTCATCGGTGAGTACAAGACGCTCATCAAGCCCATCGCGAGCAAGGTCCTCGGGCAGATCACTGCGGACGTGACCCGGACGAGCAACCCGGCCGGTGAGTCGCCGCTCGGCGACCTCATCGCCGACGCCCAGCTGAAGGACCCCTCGGTGGTCACCGGGGGCCAGACACCGGTCATCGCCTTCATGAACCCCGGGGGCATCCGGGCCGACCTGGTCTACAGCGCCTCGTCGCAGGGCGAGGCGCCCGGAGACGTGACCTTCGAGGAGGCGTTCACCGTGCAGCCGTTCAACAACTACATGGTGTCCATGACGCTGACCGGCCAGAACATCTATGACCTGCTCACCCAGCAGGTGACGGGCCCGAACGCGAGCAGCAAGAAGACGCTGCAGGTCTCGAAGGGCTTCGCTTACACCATGACGCCGACCGGTCCGGTCGACGGCAGCGTCACGCTGGGCGGGGTGGCCATCGACAAGGCGGCGTCCTACCGGGTCACGACGAACAACTTCCTGTCCGACGGCGGCGACAACTTCCCGGCCTTCCGGTCGGGCACCGGCAAGTACTTCGGGGGCCTCGACATCGACGCCTTCGCGCGCTACCTGCCGACGGTCTCGCCCTACACCCCGGGTCCGCTGACCCGGATCTCGGGCTCTGTCGGCTGACGCAGTCCTCCGCCGACGACAGGCGGGGTATGCCGGGTGGTCACACCACCGGGCATACCCCGCCGTCGTTCGTGTCCGGATTCAGGCCTCGGCGGCGAGCTCGACCTCGCGGGGGCGGTCGGCGACGAACCGGTAGCCGACGTTGCGGATGGTGCCGATGAGCGACTCGTGCTCGACGCCGAGCTTGGCGCGCAGCCGGCGGACGTGGACGTCGACGGTGCGGGTGCCGCCGAAGTAGTCGTAGCCCCAGACCTCCTGCAGCAGCTGCGCGCGGTTGAACACCCGGCCCGGGTGCTGCGCGAGGAACTTGAGCAGCTCGAACTCCTTGTAGGTGAGGTCGAGGATCTCGCCGCGGACCCGAGCGGAGTAGGTGGCCTCGTCGATGACCACGTCACCGGCGCGGATGGGGCCGGTCTCCTCGGCCTCACCGGGCTCGGCGCGGGTGATGGCCAGCCGGAGCCGGGCGTCCACCTCGGCCGGCCCGGCCCTGTCGAGGATGACGTCGTCGATGCCCCAGTCGCTCGTCAGGCCGGCGAGACCGCCCTCCGTGAGCACCGCGATGAGGGGGCTCGAGATGCCGGTGGCCCGCAGCACCCGGCAGAGCGACTTGGCCTGCGCGAGGTCGAAGCGGGCGTCGACGAGGACGACGTCGCCGTTGGGCGCGTCGACGAGGGCGGTCGGCTCGGCGGGGAGGATGCGCACCTGATGCGTGAGGAGGCCTAGTGCCGGCAGGACCTCTGCGCTGGGCGCCAGCGCGTTGGTCAGCAGCAGGAGGTGGACCATCCGTCGACAATAATGGAGGGATGACACCGACGGCCGAGGGCGACCAGCACGTGACGGTCCGCTACTGGGCCGGCGCGCGGGCCGCGGCCGGAGTGGCCTCCGACACCGTGCCGGGCCGGACCGTCGCCGAGGCGGTCACCGCCGCCGTCGACCTCCATCCGGCCCTGCGTGCGGTGACGGGCGTGGCGACGTTCCTCGTCGACGGGGCGGCCGCCGCCCAGGACCGAGTGCTGTCACCGGGAGCCACGGTGGAGGTGCTGCCGCCGTTCGCCGGAGGCTGAGCCGGCTTCTTGCCGACCGCCATCGGGCCGCCCCGGTGAGGTCCGTGGTGCAAGGATGCCTCCCGTGACCGCGGGAGACGAGGGACGGTCCGGGGGGTGGGTGCCGGCCGAGCCGCCGGCCGCCCCTGACGCCCGCCCCGCGCCGTCCGAC
>JALZBI010000006.1 GCA_030947565.1 Actinomycetota bacterium | reverse complement strand
TCGCGGGTGGGGCGTGCTCCTTCGATCGAAGGGGCACCGGTCCCCGGCCTCCGTGCCGGGGGTGACGTCCTGAGCGGGGTCAGGGGTCGGGTGTCTGCGTGTTCTCTTGTGGGTTCTTCTGCGTGCTCTGGAAGCTGTCGAGTCGTGCGGTGGTGCTGCTGCTCAGCCCTGGCGCTGCTTGTGGCGCAGGTTCTCGCAGATCACCATGACCCGGCCGTTGCGGCGGATCACCTTGCACTTGTCGCAGATCTTCTTGACGCTGGGCTGGACCTTCATCTGCCTGCTGTCTTCGGATCGTCGGGTGGGTGAGGGGTGGTGCTCGTCGTGCTGGGGGTGCTGGTGGTGCGCTCGTGCGGATCAGCGGTAGCGGAAGACGATCCGGCCACGGTCGAGGTCATACGGCGAGAGCTCCACGACGACCCGGTCCTCTGGGAGGATCCGGATGTAGTGCTGGCGCATCTTGCCCGAGATGTGAGCGAGCACCTTGTGACCGTTGCTCAGCTCGACCCGGAACATCGCGTTCGGGAGAGCCTCGACGATCGTGCCCTCGATCTCGATGACACCGTCCTTCTTGGCCATGTCCTCCGTCAATCCGTTGTGTGGCGTGCTCGTATGAAGTGATACCGATACGGGCACGCAAGCACGTCGCGCCCAACACTCGATCTTACGGCAGGAGCACGGCCCCGGCCTAATCCGCGGGAGCCCTCCACCCAGCTGGCCCACGCACCGGCCAAGCCCCGGTCACAGCGCCTGTCGAAGCGGCCAGGCGGTCGTTGGGACAGCACTTTGGGCGCTACGACACCCGCTGTGACCTGGGGGCTGAGCGCTCGAGAGGGATGGTGGAACGTTCCTGAGCGAGGATCATGCGTTCCCGAGGCCACCGACGGGCCCGCTCGTAGGCGGCCTCGACCCGGTGAAGGGTCCCCTGCGGGTCACGAATCACCGAATGCGGCGTCACGGCGGTCACGATCGCGCCTGCACCCTGAAGATCTTCGTCCGCGACGACGGTGGCCTCCCAGTCCAGGACACCGGCATGGAACTCGCGTGAGTGCACCATGACCGCCAGGGCGACGTCGTCGAACCAGATGTCCGGCGTGGTGAGACGACGGCCGTCGCCGTCGACCAGCACGGGATTGGCCCAGGGGCGGGGTAGCACCGCCGAGCGGCGGATGAGGTCGAGGAGCTGCGCCTCCGGCAGCGACCACGCCCCGGCGGCGGCGTCCTCGAGCGCTCGACGAAGTCGCCGCCGCCCGTCGCTCCGGCGGGCCTCGACCCAGTGCGCCACGTCGTCGAGGCGCACGAAGCGCTGCTGCACGGCGTCGATGACCAGTGCCCTGGCCCGATCGTCGTCGGGACAGTCGGCGACCGCATCGACCAAGGCCCTCGCCCGACACGACAGACGGAGGGGGCCCCGTTCGACGAGCCGTTCGTCGGTCAGGTACGAGCGGGTGATGCTCACCCACGAGACGGTGCGTGAGGTGCGATTCGGCGGAACCAGCACGTAGATCGGGGCCGTCAGCGTGCACCCCGGCAGGCCATGAACAGCCGCCGCGGTCGGGCCGGCCAACCAGGAGTCGTCGCCGGCGAGGAGCAAGGCCGCCACGAGCCGCTGCTCATCCGTGGGCAGACCCGGGTCGAGCAGGATCACCCGAGGAAGCAGCAGCCGCCAACGACGCCCGAGTGCCCACCGGATCTGGGCCGCCGTCACGCCCCCGTCGAGGAGCTGACGCCGCGTCGCGACACCGCGTTGCTGCTCCACCAGCGCGGCAGTGGCCGACGACAGCTCCATGCCCGGCAGTCTGATCGGTTCCCTGATGCCACGGGAGGTGGAAGCGCTCGCCTGTGGACGACGGCAACCGTATGGCCAGAGGGTGTGGACAGTCTCGACCCACGTGGCAGCGGCCGTCGTAGCGGCCACAAGGTCGCTGCAGCAACCAGGAAGCCGCTACGAGAGCCGCTGTGACTCCGAGGTACCCGTGAGGTCAGGCGTCGAGGGAGGCGTACGCCACGCCGGACCGGCCGAGCCGGGCCGCTCCCCCGTCGACGGCCGTCAGCACGGTCAGGCCGGCGTCGGTCACAGCAACCGAGTGCTCCCAGTGGGCCGCGCGGGAACCGTCGGTCGTCACGACCGTCCAGTCGTCGGCGAGCACCCGGGTCTCGCTGCCACCCCAGGTCACCATCGGCTCGATGGCCCCCGTGAACCCGGAGCGAACGACCGGCCCTCGGTCACGGACCCCGTAGTTGGGGATCTGCGGGTCCTCGTGCATCGACCGCCCGATGCCGTGGCCGACGTACTCCTCGATGATCCCGTAGACGTGGCCGTGCTCGCGGCCCGCGGACTCGATGCTCTCCTCGACCGCCTCACCCACGGCATACAGACGCTCCCCCACCGACAGCGCCGTGATGCCGGCCCAGAGGGCGCCCTCGGTCACCGCGACGAGCTCTCGGTCTGGCGAGGTCCCAGCCTCAGGACCGCCCACGATCGCCGAGAAGGCGGCGTCGCCGTTCCAGCCCTCGAGCTCTGCGCCGCAGTCGACGGAGATGAGCTCTCCGTCGTGCAGGACCCGGCTCCCGGGGATGCCGTGCACGACCTCGTCGTTGACGCTCGTGCAGAGGGTATGCGCGTAGCCCGGGACCAGCTGGAAGTTCGGCACCCCCCCGTGCGAGCGGATGAACTCCTCGGCGAGCGCGTCGAGCTCGAGGGTGGTCCGGCCGTCACGGAGCTCGCCTCGGAGCATCTCCAGGGTCTGCCCCACCAGCAGCCCGGCCCGCCGCATGCGGACCAGCTGCTCAGCCGTCTTCGCCGGCGTCTGGCGCCTTCCGAACACCAAGACCTCCGGCTCAGCCGCAGAACGTGTCGACGGCTTTGACGACGCGTTCGGTGACCTCGTCGACCGTGCCCATGCCGTCGACCTTGACGAGCACACCGTGCTGCTCGTAGAGGGCGATCAGGGGCGCCGTCTCCTTGCGGTAGATCGCCTGTCGCTCGCGGATGACGTCTTCGGTGTCGTCGGTGCGACCCTCGGTCTCGGCCCGCTTGAGCAGGCGCGCGACGACGGCGTCCTCGTCGACGGTCAGCTCGACGACCCCGTCGAGCGCGTGGCCGTGCGCGGCGAGCACCTCGTCGAGGAAGGCCACCTGTCCCGGCGTCCGGGGGTAGCCGTCGAGGAGGAACCCTGGGGCCGCGTCGACCCACAGCAGCCGCTCATGGACGATGTCGTTCGTGAGCTGGTCGGGGACGTAGCCCCCGGCGTCGAGGATCGACTTGACCTTCTTGCCGAGGTCGGTGCCGTCCTTGATGTTGGTGCGGAAGATGTCACCCGTGGAGATCGCCGGGATGCTGTAGCGCTCGGCGATGCGGGTGGCCTGGGTGCCCTTGCCCGCACCGGGCGGGCCCATGATGATGAGTCGCTTCACCGCAGGAACCCTTCGTAGTGGCGTTGCTGCAGCTGCGCCTGGATCTGCTTGACCGTCTCGAGACCGACGCCGACGATGATGAGGATCGACGTCCCGCCGAACGGGAAGTTCTGGTTCGCCCCGACCGCGACGAGGGCGATGAGCGGGATGAGGGAGATGGCCGCCAGGTAGAGCGCCCCCGGCACCGTGATGCGCGTCAGCACGTAGTCGAGGTACTCCGCAGTGGGCCGCCCCGCCCGGATCCCCGGGATGAAGCCGCCGTACTTCTTCATGTTGTCCGCGACCTCGGTCGGGTTGAACGTGATCGAGACGTAGAAGAACGTGAAGAAGAGGATCAGCGCGACGTAGAGGACCATGTAGCTCCAGTGGTCGCCGCGGGTCAGGTTGTCGTTGATCCACTGCACCCAGCCGGGGCCGGGCGTGCCGTCCGCGGGCCGGTTGAACTGGGCCACGAGGGCCGGTAGCGACAGGAGCGAGCTGGCGAAGATGACGGGGATGACGCCGGCCATGTTGACCTTGAGCGGGATGTAGGTCGAGCTCCCGCCGTACATCCGCCGCCCGACCTGCCGCTTCGCGTACTGCACGGGCACCCGCCGCTGGGACTGCTCGACGAAGATGACGAGGGCCATGATGAGGAAGCCCAGCAGGATGATGCCGACGAAGACGTCCCAGCGACCGTCCTTCTGCTGGATGGCCCACAGCGAGGTCGGGAAGCCCGAGGCGATCGACGTGAAGATCAGCACGGACATGCCGTTGCCGATGCCCCGGTCGGTGAGGAGCTCACCCATCCACATGATCAGGCCGGTGCCCGCCGTCAGCGTGAGCACCATGATGACGATCGTCGGCATGGTCTGGTCGGTCATGATCTCGGTGCACGAGGGGCCGAAGATCCGCTGCGGGTTGCGCGCGAAGGTGATGAGCGTCGAGCTCTGCAGCACCGCCAGACCCATGGTCAGGTAGCGCGTGTACTGCGTCATCTTCGTCTGCCCGGCCTGACCCTCCTTCTTGAGGGCCTCGAACCGCGGGATGACCACGGTGAGCAGCTGCACGATGATGCTGGCCGTGATGTAGGGCATGATCCCCAGCGCGAAGATCGACAGCTGGAGCAGCGCCCCGCCGCTGAACAGGTTGGCCAGGCCGATGAAGCCTGACTGCGGGTCGGCGGTGGCCAGGCAGTCACGGACCTTCGCGTACGCCACCCCGGGGGTCGGCACCGCTGTGCCGAGCCGGTAGACGGCGATGATGAAGAGCGTGAACAGCAGCTTCTTGCGCAGGTCGGGCGTCCTGAACGCCCGAACGAAGGCCGAGAGCACTGATCCTCCTGGAACGGCCCCGAACCGGTGCACGGTGACCTTGTCGCTGGTGGTGCGGTGACGCGAGCGTCAACCTGCAGAGGATACCCCGTGAGCCGGGGGTGACCGGCGTTCCGGTATACGCACGGCCGGCCACCCGAGGTGGGTGCCGGCCGTGCGCGTACAGACGGGTGTGGCGGTGGTCAGAGGATGGTGACCGACCCGCCGGCCGACTCGATCTTCGCCTTGGCGGTGGCGGAGACCTTGTGCACCGTCACGTCGACCTTGGCGGTCAGCTCGCCGGTGCCCAGCACCTTGACGAGATGGCCGTCGCGAACGGCGCCCTTGGCGACGAGGTCCTCGACGGAGACGGTGCCGCCATCGGGGTAGAGCGCCGTCAGGCGGTCGAGGTTGACGACCTGGTACTCGGTGCGGAACGGGTTCTTGAACCCGCGCAGCTTAGGCAGCCGCATGTGCAGCGGCATCTGCCCGCCCTCGAACCGGGCCGGCACCTGGTAGCGGGCCTTGGTGCCCTTGGTGCCACGACCGGCGGTCTTGCCCTTCGAACCCTCACCGCGACCGACACGCGTACGCGCGGTCTTGGCTCCGGGGGCGGGGCGCAGGTGGTGGACCTTGAGGGTCCCCTCCGTGCGCGCACCGGAAGCCCCGGAGGTCTCGGAACGCTCGGCCTTGGCGGCCGTCTTCTTGGCAGTCTCTTCAGCCATCTGACTCACTCAGCTTCCTCGATGACCTGGACAGCGACGAGGTGCGTCACCGTGCGGACCATGCCCCGGATCTCCGGACGGTCCTCCTTGACGACGACGTCGCCGATGCGCTTGAGGCCGAGGGTGCGCAGCGTCTCACGATGGTTGCGCTTGCCCCCGATCTCCGAACGGGTCTGGGTCACCTTGATGCGGGCCATCAGGCACCCACTCCGGCTGCGGCCCGCTTCTCAGCAACGCCGGCGGCCTGGGCCCGCAGCATCGCGGCGGGGGCAACGTCCTCGAGGGGCAGGCCACGACGGGCGGCCACGGCCTCGGGGCGCTCGAGGCCTCGCAGGGCCGCGACCGTCGCGTGGACGATGTTGATGGCGTTGGAGCTGCCGAGCGACTTGCTGAGCACGTCGTGGATGCCCGCGCACTCGAGCACGGCGCGCACCGGACCACCGGCGATGACACCGGTACCGGGGGACGCCGGGCGCAGCATGACGACGCCCGCAGCGGCCTCACCCTGCACGGGGTGCGGGATGGTGCCCTGGATGCGGGGGACGGTGAAGAATGCCTTCTTGGCCTCCTCGACGCCCTTGGCGATCGCCGCGGGCACCTCCTTGGCCTTGCCGTAGCCGACGCCCACGGTGCCGTCACCGTCGCCGACGACGACGAGGGCGGTGAAGCTGAAGCGGCGGCCACCCTTGACGACCTTGGCGACGCGGTTGATCGTCACGACGCGCTCGATGTACTGGCTCTTCTCGCCCTGGTCGCGGGAGTCGCGCCGGTCACGGCCGCCCCCACGGCTGTCACGACGGTCGTTGCGGTCACCGGTGGTGCCGGTCCCGGTGCCCGCGGCACCACCGATCCCGCCGGTGCCTCGACGCTGTGGTCCGGGCATCAGATGGTCCTCGTCTCAAAGAGTCTTGCAAGTCTGACTGCAGGCTGATCGGGGCCCCCGCAAAGTAGCGAGCACCTTTGTGGGGTGGTCACAGTGAGAGCCCTCCTTCGCGGGCGCCGTCGGCGATCGCCGCGACCCGCCCGTGGTAGCGGTTGCCGCCGCGGTCGAAGACGACTGCCTCGACCCCGGCCTGCTTGGCGCGCTCGGCGAGCAGCTCGCCGACCCGCTTCGCCTTGGCCGTCTTGTCGCCCTCGAACGAGCGCAGGTCGGGCTCCATCGTCGACGCGAAGGCCACGGTGCGGCCCACGGTGTCGTCGACGACCTGCACGAACAGGTGTCGGGTCGAACGAGACACGACGAGGCGCGGACGCTCGGGGGTGCCGCTGATCCGCTTGCGACCACGGATCTGACGGCGGACCCGAGCATCGGTCTTGCTCTTGCCGCGCTTGATGACGCCGTTGATGCTGCGTGCTGAGGACATGGGTTACTTACCGGCCTTTCCGACCTTGCGGCGGATCGTCTCGCCCGCGTAGCGGACGCCCTTGCCCTTGTAGGGGTCGGGCTTGCGCAGCTTGCGGATGTTGGCGGCCACCTCGCCCACCTGCTGCTTGTCGATGCCCTGCACCGCGAAGCGGGTGGGGTTCTCGACGGTGAAGGAGATCCCCTGGGGCGCATCGACGGTGATCGAGTGGCTGTAGCCGAGGGAGAACACGAGGCTCCCGCCCGTGTTGGCCACGCGGTACCCGGTGCCGTGGATCTCCATCCGCTTCACGTAGCCCTCGGTGACCCCGAGGACCATGTTGTTGATGAGCGAGCGGGTGAGGCCATGGAGCGAGCGCGACCCGCGCTCGTCGTTGGGCCTGGACACCTGCACGGCCCCTTCGGTGCCGTCCCTGCTCACACTGATCGGCTCGGGGACAACGAGGGCGAGCTCGCCCTTGGGGCCCTTGACCTTGACGTCCTGGCCCTGGATGGTCACGTCGACGCCCGAGGGCACCGTGACCGGAAGTCGTCCGATTCGCGACATGGCTACTCCCCCTTACCAGACGTAGGCGAGGACTTCCCCACCCACGCCCTTCTTGGCGGCCTGCTTGTCGGTCAGTAGGCCGGTCGACGTGGAAATGATGGCCACCCCGAGCCCGCCGAGCACCTTGGGCAGGTTGGTCGACTTGGCGTAGACCCGCAGGCCTGGCTTGGACACGCGGCGGACTCCGGCGATGGAGCGCTCGCGGTTCGGGCCGTACTTGAGGTCGATGGTGAGCGTCTTGCCCACCTCGGCGTCCTCGACCTTCCAGGCGGCGATGTAGCCCTCGGCCTGGAGGATCTCGGCGATGTGGGACTTCAGCTTGGAGAACGGCATGGAGACGTCGTCATGGTGCGCCGAGTTGGCGTTCCGGACGCGGGTCAGCATGTCCGCAATCGGGTCGGTCATGGTCATGTGGGCTTCAGGCCCTTCCTCACCGTGGTTTCACAACCCGGGCGTATGCCCGGGTGGACCTTCGATGTCTGTGGTGCGTGGATAAGAGTGACGACTACCAAGAGCTCTTGGTGACGCCGGGGAGCTCGCCGCGGTGGGCCATCTCGCGCAGGCAGATCCGGCACAGGCCGAACTTGCGGTAGACCGAGTGCGGACGGCCGCAGCGCTGGCAGCGGGTGTAGCCGCGGACCTTGAACTTCGGCGTCGCGTTCGCCTTGTTAACGAGGGCGGTCTTGGCCATCTGTCAGTTCTCCTTGAAGGGGAAGCCGAGGGCCTTGAGCAGCGCGCGGCCTTCGTCGTCGTTGGTTGCCGTCGTGACGATGGTGATGTCCATGCCGCGTACGCGGTCGATGCGGTCCTGGTCGATCTCGTGGAACATCGACTGCTCCGTGAGACCGAACGTGTAGTTGCCGTTGCCGTCGAACTGCTTGGGCGACAGGCCACGGAAGTCGCGGATGCGCGGGAGGGCGATCGTCACGAGACGGTCGAGGAACTCCCACATCCGGTCGCCACGCAGGGTCGTGTGGGCGCCGATGGGCATCCCCTCACGCAGCTTGAACTGGGCGATCGACTTGCGGGCCTTGGTGACGATGGGCTTCTGGCCCGTGATCGCCCCGAGGTCGCGCACGGCGCCCTCGATCAGCTTGCTGTCCTTGGCCGCGTCGCCGACCCCCATGTTGACGACGACCTTGACCACACCGGGCACCTGCATGACGTTCTGGAAGGAGAACTGGTCGCGCAGGGCCGGCTTGATCTCGTCGCGGTAGCGCTGCTTGAGCCGCGGCACCGAGACGGTGTCGGAGTCGTCCGTGTGGTCGGTCAGGTCCGCCGCGATGTCAGCGGGGCGGGTGTCGGTCTGCGTCATGAGAGATCCTTACCGGAGCGCACGGCGACGCGGACCCGGTGGGCCTTCTGCCGGCCGTCGCGCTCCACCATCTCGACGCGGGTCTTGATCCGCGTCGGCTTCTTCGTGTCGGGGTCGACGACCGCGACGTTGCTCACGTGGACGGGTGCCTCGGTGTGCACGAGGCCACCGGTGCGGGTGCCGCGAGCGGTCGCCCCCGCCTTGGTGTGCTTGGTGACCCGGTTGATCCCCTCGACGAGCACGCGCTGCGTGTCTGGGTAGACCGCGATGACCTTGCCCTGCTTGCCTCGGTCGCCGCCGTTCTTCTGCGCACGGCCGGAGATGACCTGGACGAGGTCACCCTTCTTGATGCGCATGCTGTGGGCGCCCATCACAACACCTCCGGGGCGAGCGAGATGATCTTCATGAAGCGCTTCTCGCGCAGCTCGCGGCCCACCGGGCCGAAGATGCGGGTGCCACGCGGGTCGCCGTCGGCCTTGAGGATGACGGCGGCGTTCTCGTCGAACTTGATGTAGGACCCGTCGGCCCGACGGCGCTCCTTGACGGTGCGCACGATGACGGCCTTGACGACGTCGCCCTTCTTGACGTTGCCGCCGGGGATCGCGTCCTTGACGGTCGCCACGATGGTGTCGCCGATGCCGGCGTAGCGACGGCCCGAGCCACCGAGCACCCGGATGCAGAGGATCTCCTTGGCACCGGTGTTGTCGGCGACGCGAAGCCGAGACTCCTGCTGGATCACTTGGCCTTCTCCAGAATCTCCACGACGCGCCAGCGCTTCGTGGCCGACAGCGGGCGGGTCTCCATGATGAGGACGCGGTCACCGACGCCGGCCGCATTGGCCTCGTCGTGCGCCTTCACCTTGCTGCTGCGTCGCAGGACCTTGCCGTAGAGCGCGTGCTTGACGCGGTCCTCGACGGCGACGACGACGGTCTTGTCCATCTTGTCGCTGACGACGTAGCCGAACCGCGTCTTGCGGTACTGCCGCTCGGGCGCGTCCGCTGGTGCGGGGGTGGTGTTCTCGCTCATGCCTCGTCCTCGGCCTTCGTGTTCTTCTCGGCCTTGCTCTGGGCCTTCTTCTCGGCCTTGGCGGCCTTCTTGTCGGCCTTGCTGTCCGACGTGCCGTCGGCCTTGCTGTCCGACGTGGCCGACGTGGCCGACGTGGCCGACGTGGCCGACGTGCTCGGCGGCATACCGATGCCGAGCTCGCGCTCGCGCATCTCGGTGTAGATGCGCGAGATGTCCTTGCGGACGGCGCGCAGCCGGCCGTGGTTGTCCAGCTGGCCGGTGGCCGACTGGAAGCGGAGGTTGAACAGCTCCTCCTTGGCCTTCTTCAACTCGTCGACGAGGCGCTCGTCCTCGAGGCCGCGCAGGTTCTCGGACGCGAGGTCCTTGGTCCCGACTGCCATCAGATGTCACCACCTTCACGCCGAACGAAACGGCACTTCATGGGGAGCTTGTGCATGGCCAGACGCATCGCCTCGCGGGCGATCGGCTCCGGCACACCGGACAGCTCGAACATCACCCGGCCCGGCTTGACGTTGGCGATCCACCACTCGGGCGAACCCTTACCTGAACCCATGCGGGTCTCGGCGGGCTTCTTGGTCAGGGGACGGTCCGGGTAGATGTTGATCCAGACCTTCCCGCCACGCTTCATGTAGCGGGTCATGGCGATACGGGCCGACTCGATCTGACGGTTCGTCACGTACGCCGGTTCGAGGGCCTGGAGGCCGTAGTCACCGAAGGCGATACGCGTGCCACCGGTGGCAGCGCCCGAGCGACCCGGGTGGTGCTGCTTGCGGTGCTTGACTCGACGGGGGATCAACATGGTCAGGCCTGCTCGTTCTGAGCCGTCGAGGCGCTGGCTGCGGCGTCAGGGGCCTGGGCAGCGACGGTCTCGGTGGTGTCGGCACCCTGCGGCGCCGAGGTGGACTCGGGCGCGTCTCGGCGGGCCCGCATCGGCCGCTCGGCGCGGTCGGCGCCGTCGCGACGCGGCCCACGGGGGGCCCGCGGCGCGGCCGCCTGCTGCTGGGCGAGCTCGCGAGCAGTCATGTCGCCCTTATAGATCCACACCTTGACGCCGATGCGACCGAACGTCGTCCGGGCCTCGTAGAAGCCGTAGTCGATGTTGGCGCGCAGCGTGTGCAGCGGGACCCGGCCTTCGCGGTAGAACTCCGAGCGCGACATCTCGGCGCCCTGGAGACGACCGGAGCACTGCACCCGGATGCCCTTCGCACCGGCGCGCTGGGCGGACTGCATACCCTTGCGCATCGCGCGGCGGAAGGAGACGCGGGCGGCGAGCTGCTCGGCGACGCCCTGGGCGACCAGCTGCGCGTCGATCTCGGGGTTCTTGACCTCGAGGATGTTCAGCTGGACCTGCTTGCCGGTCAGCTTCTCCAGCTCACCACGGATCCGGTCGGCCTCCGCGCCGCGACGGCCGATGACGATGCCCGGCCGCGCGGTGTGGATGTCGACGCGGACGCGGTCACGGGTGCGCTCGATCTCCACGCGGGAGATGCCGGCGCGCTCCATGCCGGTCTCCATGAGCCGGCGGATCGCCACGTCCTCCTTGACGAAGTCGCGGTAGCGCTGCCCGTCCTTGGTGGAGTCCGCGAACCAGCGGCTCTTGTGCTCGGTGGTGATGCCGAGCCGGAACCCGTTCGGGTTGACCTTCTGACCCATTAGCGGGTGCCTCCCTGACGTGTGGTGGCCTTCTTCGCCACGCCCCTGCGGGGAGCGGGGGACGTGACCTTTCCGGTGGGCGCGACGACGACCGTGATGTGGCTCGTACGCTTGTTGATGCGGCTGGCTCGACCCTGGGCCCGCGGGCGGAACCGCTTCATGGTCGGACCCTCGTCGATGTAGACCGAGGAGATGACCAGGGTGCGCTCGTCGAACGCCTCGGACGCGCGGTCGGCCTTGACCCGAGCGTTGGCGATGGCGCTCTCGAGCACCTTGCGGATCGGCTCGGACGCGGCCTGCGGCGCGAAGCGCAGCACGGCGACAGCCTCCGTGGCCTGCTTGCCACGGATGAGGGCCACGACGCGGCGGGCCTTCTGCGGCGTCACCCGGACGTGCATGGCCCGGGCGGTGGCCTCGAGGACCGCGGGATGGGTGACCTCAGTGGTGGCGGTAGCGGTCGTGGACATCAGCGACGACGTCCCTTCTTGTCGTCCTTGATGTGCCCACGGAAGGTGCGCGTCGGAGCGAACTCACCGAGCTTGTGGCCGACCATCGACTCGGTGACGAACACCGGGACGTGCTTGCGGCCGTCGTGCACGGCGAGGGTGTGGCCGAGCATGTCCGGGCTGATGACCGAACGGCGCGACCACGTCTTGATGACGTTCTTCGTGCCCGCTTCGTTCTGCACGTCCACCTTCTTCTGAAGGTGGTCGTCGATGAAGGGACCCTTCTTGAGACTACGAGGCATGGTTGGTCAGGCTCCTCAGCGCTTCTTGCCAGAACGGCGGCGACGGACGATGAGCTTGTCGCTCTCCTTGTGCGGACGACGGGTACGCCCCTCGGCCTGGCCCCAGGGGCTGACCGGGTGACGTCCACCGGACGTCTTGCCCTCGCCACCACCGTGCGGGTGGTCCACGGGGTTCATGGCAACACCGCGGACGGTCGGGCGCTTGCCCTTCCAGCGCATCCGGCCGGCCTTGCCCCAGTTGATGTTGCTCTGCTCGGCGTTGCCCACCTCACCGACCGTGGCGCGGCAGCGCAGGTCGACGTTGCGGATCTCGCCGGACGGCATACGCAGCTGGGCGTAGGGCCCGTCCTTGGCCACGAGCTGCACCTTCGACCCGGCCGAGCGGGCGATCTTCGCGCCACCGCCGGGCTTGAGCTCGATGGCGTGCACCGTGGTACCCGTCGGGATGTTGCGCAGCGGGAGGGCGTTGCCGGGCTTGATGTCGGCTCCGGCACCGTTCTCGACGCGGTCACCCTGACGCAGCCGGTTCGGCGCGAGGATGTAGCGCTTCTCGCCGTCGGCGTAGTGCAGCAGCGCGATGCGCGCGGTGCGGTTGGGGTCGTACTCGATGTGGGCGACCGTCGCCGGCACGCCGTCCTTGTCGTGTCGACGGAAGTCGATGACGCGGTAGGCGCGCTTGTGACCGCCACCGATGTGCCGGGTCGTGATCCGGCCGGCGTTGTTGCGGCCGCCGCTCTTGGAGAGCGGGCGGACCAGCGACTTCTCCGGCGTGGTGCGGGTCACCTCGACGAAGTCGGCGACCGACGAGCCGCGACGGCCCGGGGTGGTCGGCTTGTACTTACGGATAGCCATGGTGTGTGTCCTCTAGTCCTGTCCAGATCCCTCGACGGCTCAGGCGCTCGCGCCGAAGATGTCGATGGATCCTTCACGGAGGGTGACGATCGCGCGCTTGGTGTTCTTGCGCTTGCCGGTGCCGAAACGGGTGCGGCGGGTCTTGCCCTGACGGTTCAGCGTGTGCACCGAGTCGACCTTGACGTTGAAGACCTGCTCGATGGCGATCTTGATCTCCGTCTTGTTCGACCGCGGGTCGACGAGGAAGGTGTACTTCCCCTCGTCGAGCAGCCCGTAGGACTTCTCCGACACGACCGGCGCGATGAGGATGTCGCGGGGGTCCTTGATGTGGATGCTCACTTCTCGTCCTCACTGGCTGCGGCGTGGCTGCCGCCGGGACCGGCCTCGGTGACCTCGTTGGGCTCGGTGGCCTCGGGGGACACTGTCGGCTCGGTGGGCTCGGTGGGCTCGGTGGGCTCGGTGTCGGCGACGACGGTCGGTAGCGCCGAGCCGGTGTCCTCGACCCTGATGAGCTTCGAGGCGGTCCGGGCCGACGCGGCGACGAACGCGTCGAGCGCGCCACGGGTGAAGACCACGTCGTCGGAGCACAGCACGTCGTAGGTGTTGAGCTGGTCGGCGGCGAGCACGTGCACGTCCTGCAGGTTGCGCACGCTCTTCCACGCGACCTCGTCGGAGCGCTCGAGCACGACGAGCACGTTCGGGCGGGAGGTGACGTCGATCAGCGCGGCGTACGCCTGCTTGGCCGAGGGCGCGCTGCCTGAGATGAGGCTGTCGATGACGTGCACCCGGTCGTGGCGGGCCCGGTCGGAGAGGGCACCGCGCAGGGCGGCGGCCTTCATCTTCTTGGGGGTGCGCTGCGAGTAGTCGCGCGGCGTCGGGCCGTGGACGACGCCACCGCCGGTGAACTGTGGCGCGCGGGTCGAGCCCTGGCGGGCGCGGCCGGTGCCCTTCTGGCGGTACGGCTTCGCGCCGCCGCCTCGGACCTCGCCCCGGTTCTTCGTCGAGTGCGTGCCCTGACGGGCGGCCGCGAGCTGGGCGACGACGACCTGGTGGATGAGCGGGACGTTGGTCTGGACGCCAAAGATCTCGGCGGGCAGGTCGGCCGCAGTGGCGATGCTGGTGCTGGTGGTGGCCATCGGGTCAGGCTCCCTTCACGATCGGGGCGCTCTTGGCCGCGGTGCGGACGAGGACGATGCCACCGCGGGGGCCGGGAACGGCACCCTTGACGAGCAGCAGGCCCTTCTCGGCGTCGACCGAGTGGATGGTGAGGTTCTGGGTGGTCTGGCGCTGGCCGCCCATCCGGCCGGCCATCCGCATGCCCTTGAAGACGCGGCCGGGGGTGGAGCACCCGCCGATCGAGCCGGGCTTGCGGTGGTTCTTGTGCGCGCCGTGTGACGAGGAGACGCCGTGGAAACCGTGGCGCTTCATCACGCCGGCGAAGCCCTTGCCCTTGGTGCGGCCGCTCGCGTCGACCTGCTGGCCGGCCTCGAAGGCCTCGACCGTGACCTCCTGGCCGAGGGCGTACTCGGCGGAGTCGCCGGTGCGCAGCTCGACCAGGTGGCGGCGGGGGGTGACGCCCGCCTTGGCGAAGTGGCCCTTCATGGGCTGGTTGACCTTGCGCGGGTCGATCTCGCCGAACGCGATCTGCACGGCGCCGTAGCCGTCGGTGTCAGCGTCGCGGACCTGGGTGACCACGCAGGGGCCGGCCTTGATGACGGTCACGGGGATCAGGCGGTTGCCGGCGTCCCAGACCTGGGTCATGCCGAGCTTCTCGCCGAGAACGCCCTTGACCGTCTTCACGGTGGTAGTAGTCATCTCATCATCTTTCGGCGCTTGATCTCAGAGCTTGATTTCAATGTTGACGTCGGCGGGGAGGTCGAGACGCATCAGCGAGTCGACCGCCTTCGGCGTCGGGTCGATGATGTCGATGAGCCGCTTGTGCGTCCGCATCTCGAAGTGCTCGCGCGAGTCCTTGTACTTGTGCGGCGAGCGGATGACGACGAAGACGTTCTTCTCCGTCGGCAGCGGCACTGGGCCGACCACCGTCGCACCGGCACGGGTCACCGTGTCGACGATCTTGCGCGCCGAGCTGTCGATGACCTCGTGGTCATACGACTTCAAGCGGATGCGGATCTTCTGTCCCGCCATCTGGGTCAAGTCTCTCTCTCGCCGGGCAACTGCTGTCGTGCTCCTGGGGCCGACCCCCGAGGTCGGGTGTGTCGCACCCGCTCCGCGGTCCGGCGCTTGGCACTGACGTGCCCGACGCCGGGTGTTGGTCGAAATCCCCGGTGGAACCGGGTGCCTGCGCTTCCCTCGAGCCACGCTTCAACGTGTCCGACAAGGGGTGGCGGGACTCACATGGGTCAGTCCTGCGCGTCAAGCAACTTCCCTATAGTGCCAGAGGCGGCGGGGGGCGATCAAATCCGCGCCCGTACCCCTTCACCGCGTTCACCGTTCCGACGAGTCCGGGGCCAGGAACGCGGCCAGCGCGGCGGCATACATCGCGGGGTCGTGGGCTCCGCAGAGCTCACGCGCGCTGTGCATCGACAGCAGGGGGGCCCCGAAGTCCACCGTCGTGGCCCCGGTCAGGGCGGACGTGATCGGGCCGACGGTGCTGCCACTGGGCAGGTCGGTGCGGACGACGAAGCGCTGCACGGGGACGCCCGCCTGCTCACACGCGAGGACGAAGGCGGCGGCACCGACGGAGTCCGTGGCGTAGCGCAGCTGGGCGTTGACCTTGAGAACCGGTCCGCTGTTGACGGCGACCTGGTGCTGCGGGTCGTGGCGGTCGGCGTAGTTGGGGTGGGTGGCGTGCGCCATGTCTCCGGACGCGACGACGGAGCGCGCCATGGCCCGGCGGTAGTCCTCCCGGCCACCGCCGCCGGAAAGGACGATGCGCTCGAGGGTGTCGGTGAGCAGGCCCGACTGGGCGCCCCGCTCCGACACGCTGCCGACCTCCTCGTGGTCGAAGAGGGCGAGCACGGGGACCTGCGGGTTGGCCTGCTCGCAGGCGTGCAGGAGAGCGGCGACGCCGGCCCGGCAGGTGGCGAGGTTGTCGAGGCGCGGGGCGGCGATGAGGTCACGGTCGCGGCCGATCACCCGGGACGGCTGGACGTCGTGGGTCATCACGTCCCAGGCGAGGACGTCGTTGGCCTCGACGTCGAGCTGCTCGGCCAGCCAGGCTCGGAAGTCCCCAGGGGTCTCCCCGAGGGCCCAGAGCGGCACGAGGTGCTGCTGGGGGTTGAGGCTCAGGGCCTGGTTCTGCGACCGGTCGAGATGGATGGCCAGGTGAGCAACCCGCAGGACGGGCTCGTCGACGGTGAGCAGACGCGTACCCACGGTGTGGTCGGGCTCGCGAACCGCGACGCGGCCGGAGAGCCCGAGGTCGCGGTCGAGCCAGGAGCTGAGCAGTGGGCCGCCGTAGACCTCGACGCCGAGCAGCTGCCAGCCCGCCCGGGCGACGTCGGGGTTGGGCTTGATCCGCAGGTTGGGGCTGTCGGTGTGGGCACCTACGACCCGGAACGAGCGCACCGGGTCGGCCGGTCGTTCGTCGGTGCTCCAGGCGACCAGCGAGCCGCCGCGGACGAGGTAGTAGCGGCCGGGCTGGGTGGGGAAGGCGTCCGCCTCGTCGACCTCGGTGAACCCGGCCGGCTCGAGGAGGGCGGCGGCGGTGCGGACGGCGTGGAAGGGTGACGGCGACCCGTCGACGAAGTCGATGAGCGCCTGAGCCTCGACGTCGCGGTCGAACGCCGTGGCGGTCGGGTTCGGCATGGCCGTCACTGTATGCCGCGTCCATGGGCGCCCGGCCGGGTCACTATCCGGTGTCCGCCTCGACCGGGGTCGGGCTGTCGAGGTAGGCGAACGGTAGGTAGGACACCTCGCCCTCGACGATCTGGCGGTTGAGCGCCGTCAGACGGCGGACCAGCTCGGCGTCGTCCTGGGCCACGCTCTTGGGCCAGCCGTAACAGTCGGCGACCGCCTCGTCGAGGGCGCGGTGGAGTCGCTGCAGGTCGACGTAGGCGCCGTCGTCGACCTGGTTGTACAGCGTGGTCAGGCCAATCTGTTCGGCCTGGCAGATCTCCGACCGGCGGGCGAGCAGCCGTCGACAGGCCTCGGCAACGCGCTCGCGCTGCGGAGGTTTGGCGAACGCGCCTGCCCACGGGAACGTCTCGAACACCGACGACGGGGTGTAACGCAGCCGCGTCTCCAACGTCGATGACTGCGCCCACGCCCAGGCGACGTGCACCGTGGACTGGAGCACCCCCATCGAGAAGTCGTCGTCAAATGCGAATACGACGGTGGAGTTATTCATGGCTGTGCCTTCAATCGCCCATACGAACGCAGCGCGCTTGCCCGTGGACAATCCGACGACGAAGCGCGATTTGCCCGTGACGGACCGGCGCAGATCGAGGCAAGGTTCACCGAACTGCCACCAACGCCGCCTGTAGCTAGCCCGGCTGTTTCGGTCGCGCTCAGGCTTTACGCGCTCGCGCACGATATTGAGAGCCGGGCGAAAGTTGCTGGCCTCCTCAAGCGAGCTCACGCCGAAGTCGATGACCCAGCGTCGCGGGTTCTGTGCCGGATCCTCCGTAATGTCTGTGCCCGTGAGATAAGCCCGGACTACCTGGTCTCCCCCGTCCATCTGTCCCCGCAGGTTGCGAGCCAATTCCGGCTCAACGACGAATCCTTTACCAATCGGCACTGGTCCATAGAACGCATGGCCGACGTTGGCCCGCAGATTCGACGGGGCATGAGACCCAGGATCAACAGGCGTGAGGGACGAAGAAATAGACCCGACTGGCGCGCCGTTCAGCGTGTGCGGGCCCTCGCTCGGGCCGTTCAGCCAGTTGACAAGGCTCACGTGGACCTTGGCTTCACCCGGCCACTTCTGGCTTGAGACGGCATCGGTGATCGTTCCTCCGCGTTGCACGATGTACTCCAGAGAGACCGATCGCGCTCGGTTCTGCGAGATGGAGTTCGTACCGACGAGACCAGCCCGTTGCCCCGTCTTGAGGTGATCCTGAGTCTTGCGGAACCAGTAGGTACAGAGGTCCTTGATGCCCACCCCGAAGCGCGTGCTCAGCCATTCGACATAGCTATCTCCAAGAGCACCCCGGATGTAGCGGTCTCCGAGAAACGGCGGGTTGCCGATGATGCAGTCCGTCTCCGGCCACTCCGCCCGGAGCGCGTCGGCCACCTGGATGGTCGACAGGTCGACCAGCGGGAGGACCGGCTCGGCCTCACCGAACCGGTCGATCATCTGGCGGTGCCCCATCCACAAGGTCACCCGCGCGATGAGAACCGCCACCCGCTCGATGTCGATGCCCTGCAGGTTGGTCAACGGATAGAACGGCCAGGGCCCCGGCGGCACGGGGACACCCTGCCCACGCGCGAGCGGGGTGATCCGCTCCTTAACCTGGTGCTCCAAGGAGCGCAGCTCGCGATAGGCGACGTAGAGGAAGTTGCCGCATCCGCACGCAGGGTCGAGGACCCGGAACGCGCACAGCTCGT
>JALZBI010000410.1 GCA_030947565.1 Actinomycetota bacterium | reverse complement strand
GGCGGTGGCGCAGTCGGTCGAGGCCCTCGGCGGTCTCGACGTCGTCGTCAACGTCGCCGGCGGCAGCTTCGCCCACCCGCCGTTCGGCGACACCGGTGACGAGGTGTGGGTGCGGATGCTGGACCTCAACCTCCTGGGCACCGTGCGGGTATGCCGGGCGGCCACGCCGCACCTGAGGGGCAGTACGCGGCACCCGGCCATCGTCAACATCAGCTCGGTCAACGGGCTCACGGCCCTGGGAGAAGAGCCCTACTCGGCCGCCAAGGCGGCCCTGACGTCCCTGACCGCCAACCTCGCGGTGCACCTCGCCCCCGACGGGGTGCGGGTCAACGCCGTCGCCCCCGGCACGGTCCGCACCCGCGTCTGGGACGACCAGCCCGGCGGGGCCGACCGCCTGCTCGGCCTCTATCCCCTCGGGCGGGTCGGGGAGCCTGAGGACATCGCGGCGGCCGTCGCCTTCCTCGCCTCCGCGGACGCGGCCTGGGTCACCGGACACACCCTCCCCGTCGACGGCGGGATGCTCGTCACCCACCGGCTGTGAGCCGGCGCCCGATCCGATCGGGCGGCAGCGAAGTCGGCCCATGACGTCGGCGACCCTTTACCTCGGGCGAGTCCATCCGGGGGCGCGATGATCGGGTCATGAGCGAGTACCCACTCCTGCTGCAGACCGTGCTCGACGCCACCGATGCGAGGTCTCTGGCGGAGTTCTACCGGCAGCTCCTCGGGCTCGGCTACCGCCCGGGGGACGAAGTGCCGACCTCCGGCGAGGTGGACGAGGCTGACTGGCTGGTGCTCCTCGACGAGCAGGGCGGCCGGCGCTTGGCGTTCCAACAGGTCGATCGGCTGACGCCGACGACGTGGCCGGGTGACCAGGTGCCGATGCAGCTGCACCTGGACCTCACGGTCGCCTCACCGGAACAGCTCGAGCGCCAACGACATCGCGCGGAAGGGCTGGGCGCGCGGATGCTGCTCGACCGGACCGACGACCCCGAGGAGCCGCTGTATGTCTTCGCCGACCCGGCGGGCCATCCGTTCTGCATCTTCATGGCCTAGGCACGTCCCGAGTCGGGCCACCACCTCGGACCGCCATCTTGGACCGTGGCGGACCCGCGCCGTCGGCTACGCTTGCGCGTTCGTTCGGTGGACGTGAAGGGACTCGAACCCCTGACCTCTCGCGTGTGAAGCGAGCGCTCTAACCAGCTGAGCTACACGTCCGGGCGATGAAATCGCGCCCTGAGGATAGCCGGACGGGGGTCGGATCCGGTAATCGGTCCGTGCTGCTGAGACGCATCCCCGATGTGCCCCACGCGGCACGGCGCTGCCCTTAAAGTCCCCCAAATCGGGCGCATCAGGTGACGCCCTTCCCCGAACAGGTAGAGGTCCCCATGCCACTGGTCTCCCCCCGCCCGTCCCAGGTCATCGCCGGACGGCATACGTCCGACGACGGGCCCTTCGGACCGGACAGCGTCACGTGGCGGCTCCACTCCGAGCCGAGCATGGTGCTCGTCGGCATCCTGGCCGCGACGACCCAGATGCTGCACCCACGGGTCATGCGGATGATCGACCAGGCGTCGTCCTTCCGGGACCACCCCGAGGAGCGCGGACGTCAGACCGGTCTCTACGTGCTCACCATCACGTACGGCGACACGGCGACCGCCCAGCGGGCCGGGGCGACGCTGCGGCGCGTGCACCAGGCGGTGCAGGCGACCGACCCGGCGACCGGGCAGACGTACAACGCCGAGGAACCCGACCTGCTGGTGTGGGTGCAGAACACGCTCACCTACGGCTCGCTCTCCGTCTTCGAGCGGTATGCCGGTGACACCCTCACCGCGGCGGCCCGCGAGCGGTACATCCAGGAGCAGAAGATCGCCGGTGAGCTGTTGGGCATCGACCCCGCCACCCTGCCGTCGTCGTCCAGCGAGCTGGCGAGCTACCTGGACGACGTCCTGCCCCAGCTCGGGGCGATCCCCGAGTCCCTGTGGTTCCGCGACATGATGACCTCTCGCCGGCCGGAGGGGGACCGGACGCCGAGGCGCCCCGAGGCGGTGGTCTCCCGGCTGGTCATGGACGAGGCGCTGAGCATGATGCTCCCCGTCCACCGCGAGCTGTTCGGTGTCCACATCCCCCCGTGGCGGCGGGTCGCCGGCCGGCTGGCCACCCCGCTGATGCTCAAGGCGGCCGACTCCAAGCTGCCCACGGGGGCCACCATCGCCAAGCTCCGGGAGCAGGTCGACGTCGAGGCGTTCGGTGGGCCGCGTCGCGTCGGCGCGACGGCCAGCGGGCACTGATCCTGGGCGTGATCGTGGTCGATCGTGGACACCCGGGGGTCCACGATCGACCACGATCGGCCACCCGTTGGTCCGTTCACCAAGTGGCAGCGGCTCAGACGCCGGGCAGCACCTGCAACCACGACTCCACCCGGTCGGGGAACCACGCCGGCGCGCCGCGCCAGGCCAGGTAGCCCCAGGACACGCACGCCACGACCGCCGCGGTGCCGAGGCCGACGAGCCCGCCGACCCACCAGGGCCGGCTCCGGAGCCAGTCGTTCCAGGACTGGAGCTGCTCCCGGCCCCACCGCAGGAGGCGTTGTGCCCATTCGAACTCCGAGGCCCAGACAGCGATGCCGACGAAGACGATGAGCCACCCGGGGCCGGGAGCCGGCACGGCGATCAGACCGACGACGACCACGACGCCGCCGACGACGGCGACCACCGACCGGTAGAGGCGGTGGGTCACCGGGTTGGCCCGCAGCCGGCGCCGCCAGGCCCAGTCGTCATCGTGCTGGTCCAGCACGATGTTGTCGTCGGTGTCCTCCGGCCGCGGGTTCACGGGTCGACGTCCTCGGCCGACCGCTCGGCGAAGACCTTCGCCGCTCGAGCCGTGACTGGCCCCGGCT
>JALZBI010000005.1:13907-18649 GCA_030947565.1 Actinomycetota bacterium | reverse complement strand
GCCGTCCACCGCCGACCGTTCGGCAGCCTCGACGAGACGGCCCAAGGCGGCGAGCTCGGCCATCGTCGTGCCGGCACCGCCGCGCGCCAACGTCTCCAGCTCGACGCGCACCAGCCCCGGGCCGTAGCCGACGGGCGTCGCGTCCCCGACAACCGTGAACGCCGGGGCGGCGAGGTCGACCAGGATCTGGCCCTCGCTTCCCAGCACCCGGTAGCGGTGGAGCATCCCGCTCACGCCCGGCTGACCGCGCGAGACGAGCAGCGTGACGAGCACCCCCGGATGCCAGCGGACGGTGAGCGTCCAGGCCTCGGTGGCCGGGTCACCCGTCCGGGTCCGCACCGCGTGGACGTCTCCCGCGGGCGAGCCGAGCACCGCCGCGACGGCATCCAGCGCGAGGACGCCGACGTGGTGCAGGTCGCCCTCGGCCGTCGGGCCGTCACCGAACGGCACGAGCAGCTCTCCGTGCAGGGCGTGCGGCAGGCCGAGCTCCCCCGAACGCACCATCGCCGCCACGGTGCTGACCCCCGGGTGGAAGCGGGAGTGGTACGCCGCGACCCACCGGGCGGCGCGCGGGTCACTCCCCAGCTCGGAGAGCCGCGGCGTCCCGAGAAGCAGGGGTTTGTCGAGGAGTACCGGCATCGCCGGGGCTGCCGCCAGCAGCGCGTCCAGGGCCGAGGGGTCGAGACAGGCAACGACCGCGTCGGAGCCCGCGAGCGCCGCGCCGAGGTCGCGGAGGAGCGGGGCTTCGAGCGACTCCGCGAGCGCATTCGCGCGCCCGTGGCCGTCGGTGCCGGGGGGACCCGGCCAGACGCCGGAGACCTCGAGGACGTCGCTCTGCGCCAGCGCTGGAGCGAACATGTCGCGCTGGTGGTGACGGCCGGCGGGCTCCCCCGCCGCTCCCGCCAGGAGGACGCGCGTCGTCACGAGCCCACCGTCACGCTGGCGCCGGTGCGCGCGGACCGCTGGACCGCCTCTGCGACCGCTGTCGCGTGAACCGCCGCCTCGGGGTCCGGGTCGACCGGCTCACCGCGGGCGACCGCCGCGGCCAGGACCGCGAGCTGGCGGCGGAAGGGGTCGGTGCCGGCGGCGGCTCGCGGACCGGAGCCTGCTGTCGTGTACGCGACCAGGCCCTCGTCGCCGTTCGAGCGGACGAGGGTCCCCCGGTCACCGTGGACGACGATCTCGAACAGTGACGTCGCGCGCGGCCGCTCACCGCGGCTGATCTCGCAGACCGCCGTGGCTCCCGACTCGGCCACGAGGGTGCTGCAGAGGTAGTCGTCGATGGCCAGGGCGGCCGACGTGAGCGGTTGCCCCACGGCGTACACCGACGCGATCGGCGAGCCGAGCCACCAGCGAGCCAGGTCGTAGAGGTGCACGCCGTTGTGGAACGCGTGGCCGCCGGAGCGCGCTGGGTCGAGCACCCACGCCGACCAGCCGCCCCAGATCCAACCGCCGGTGATGGCGATCCGCAGTGACCGCACAGTACCGAGCCGGCCGGACGCGATGACCTCGTGCACCGTCCGGGCGTAGTCCGCGTGCCGGTGGGTGTGGCCGACGAGGAGGACCCGTCCCGCCTCCCGGAACGCGACCGCCGTCGAGCGAGCATCGACCGCGGACAACGCCATCGGCTTCTCGAGCAGGAGGTGCTTGCCGGCTTCCGCGGTGGCCAGGGCCAGGGCGGCGTGGCTGTTGTTGGGGGTGCAGACGACGAGCGTGTCGACGTCATCCGACTCGAGCAGGTCTGCGACGTCGGGCACGACGCGCACTCCCCACGCGGCGGCGAACCGGGCGGCGGCGGCACCGTCGCGGTCGGTCACCGCCACCAGCTCGACGTCCGGAAGGCCGGCCGCCGCGGTCGCGTGCGCGCCCGCGATGAACCCCGCACCGACGAACCCGACCCGCACGCGACCCATCTCCTCGACGTCAACCGACTGTTGTGGAACACCATTTCAGGTTGCGATCGCACGCCGCAAGGGCCGGCTCGGCGATCCGGTCGACCACGCCGGACGCCGTGCTTAGATGAGGCCTTTCGACGTGTCACGAGAGGCGCCCATGCCCGACGAAGAGCGGGGCAAGAGCAACTACCACACCCACGCCCTGGCGCGTGGGCTGCTGGTGCTCGAGACCGTGGCGGCGCAGCCGGAACCCGCGACGCTGGGCGAGATCCACGCCTCGAGTGGGCTCCCGAAAAGCACGATCGTCCGGCTGCTCAGTGCGCTGGTGAGCGAGGAGTACCTCGTCCGCGTCGACGAACGGCCCTCCTACCGGCTGGGCCACAAGGTCATGTCCCTCGCCAACGCCTTCGTCGACGCCCTCAGCGTCCCGGACGTCGCGCGTCCGCACCTCGCGCAGCTCGCCAGCCAGACGCGGCAGACCGCCAACCTGGCCGTGCTGGACGGCCCGAACGTCATCCACGTCGCGGTCGAGCACCCCGACCGCCCGCTGCGCTACGACGCCAGCGTCGGCGACCGCGCGGTCACCTTCGGCACCGGGCTGGGGAAGGTCCTCCTGGCCGCCCTGCCCGACTCCGAGGTGGGCGCCCACCTGCCTCCGGCGCCCTGGACGGCGTCCACGCCGACGACGATCACCACCCCCCGGCGGCTCAAGCCGATCCTCGCCGACGTGCGCCGCCAGGGGTACGCCTACGACGACGAGGAGTGGGACGAGGGCCTGCGCTGCCTCGCCGTGCCGGTCGTCGTGGACGGCACGACGCTCGCCGCCCTGAGTATCTCGGGTGCGGCCGGTGAGTTCTCGGACGAGGTGCGGCCCCGGTTCCTCGAGGTGCTGAACCGCGTGGCCGGCGCGTTGGCCCACGACCGCACCATCGTCGCCGCCCTGACCTCGGCCCCGCGTCCAAAGGGGTGAGCCCGCCCGGCAGCGAAGCCAACTCGCAACGTGGAACGTCTTGCCATGTCGTATTCGGGCCTCCTACGATGACAGCACCGCGGGCCGGACGTGCGTTTCGTGCCGGCGGCCCTGTCGCCTCTCGACCCAATCAGTGTCGCGACGGTCGATGGTCCGTACCCTCCCCCGACTCGACCATCCGAAGGAGCCGACCATGACCCGAGGCAAGCGGACGGCATCCGGAGCGCTGAGCGTCGCCCTGGCGGGGGCCCTGGCCCTGACGGCCTGCTCGCCACCACCCGCCGCCGACGGCAGCGGGAGCTCGACGGCCACCGCCGGCGGTGGCGGCGGCGGGAGCAGCACCACCGCGCTGACGATCTGGCTGCAGCAGAAGCCCGACACGGCCAGCCCGCTGCTCGGCGGCACCGCAGGCAACGGGCAGATCATCACCCCCGTGCTCGACCAGCTGGTCAACATCGCCGCCGACGGCAAGCTCGAGCCACGCACCGCGACGAAGTGGGACCTCTCCTCCGACGCGAAGACCCTCACGCTCACCCTGGCCGACCAGAAGTGGTCCGACGGCAAGCCGTTCACCGCCGACGACGTCCTCTTCACGATGAACCTCTACGTCAACCCGGCCGTCAAGTCGCCGATCGCCACCGTGCTCAAGCCGATCGCCGGCTGGGACGAGGTGCAGTCCGGCGCGGCGAAGGAGATGTCCGGGGTCACCAAGGTGGACGACCGTACGGTCAAGATCGCCCTGAAGACGCCCGACGTCGGCTTCATGTACACCCTGTTCGGCGCGACGATCTACATCCTCCAGAAGGACACCATCGGCAAGGAGGACCCCGCGACGGTCGCGTCCTCCCCGATCTGGGTAACCCCCGGCAAGGTCCCCGGCCTCGGCCCCTTCACCCTCACCGCCTACTCGGCCGGGCAGCGCGCGGAGTTCACCCGCAACCCGAACTTCCGCACGCCGGTGAAGTTCGAGAAGCTCAACGAGGTGCTGGTCACCCAGGACGTCGCGACGCAGCAGCTGTCCTCCGGCGAGATCGACCTCACCCTCGTGACCGCCACCGACGTGAAGACCGTCGAGGGGATGCAGGGCGTCAAGACCGCCAGTAACGAGGTGCCGGGCTTCGACCGCTACACGGTCAACCAGCGCAGGGAGTACCTCAAGAACCCCAAGGTCCGGCAGGGCCTGCTCACCGCCATCGACCGCGCCGGCATCATCGCGTCGGTCTACGCGGGCGCGGCGAAGCCGATCAACACCTCGTTCACCTCGCCGAAGGTGAGCAAGGACGGGTTCAACACGTACGCGTACGACCCGCAGAAGGCCAAGCAGCTGCTGACCGAGGGGGGCTGGGACTTCAACCAGGAGTTCGTCATCCGCGAGGTCAACAACAACGCCCAGCGCGCCGCCGTCGACCAGGTAGTTCTCAAGAACCTTCAGGACGTCGGTGTCAAGGCGAGCATCAAGCCGGTCGACCAGGCCCAGCTGACCGACATGCTCACCAAGGGCGACTACGACGCCCTGCTCTACGGCGGCGGCATCTACGTGGCCGACCCGGAGACGAACATCCCGATGATCACCTGCGCCAACGCCTACCCCAAGGGCGCCAACCTGCCGAACTACTGCAACCCGCAGGTGGACTCGCTGCTCGCCCAGGCGTCGACGACCATCGACGAGAAGCAGCGGAACGCGATCCTCACCGAGGCCGGCAAGCTCGAGAACGCCGACGTCTCGCACCTGTGGATCGCCCAGCCGACCCGCGTCTACGCCTTCAGCCCCAAGATCACTGGCGGCGTCCGCGGCGGCGACGGCATGGCGGCCGCGTTGATGTCGGCCCAGGACTGGACGGTGAAGTGACCGGCGTTCGCTGATCCATCACCGTCGT
>JALZBI010000005.1:0-13897 GCA_030947565.1 Actinomycetota bacterium | reverse complement strand
GTCCCGGTCGGTCCCTGCGCCGACCGGGACGGCCCCGTCCGGTGGGAGGAGCCCGCGAGCCGCATGTTGCGTTACGTCCTGACCCGGTTCACCACCATGGTGCTGGTGCTGCTCGTCGTGTCGGTGGCCCTGTTCTCGCTGAGCCATGCGGCGCCCGGCGGACCGCTGGCGTCACTGGTCCCCCCGGAGCTCCTTGGTGACTCGGGACCGCTCATCGAGGCCAAGACCAAGGAGTTCGGGCTCGACCGGCCGCTGCCGGTGCAGTACCTCGCGTGGGTGAGCCACATCGCGGTCGGCGACCTCGGCACCTCGTTCCAGTACAACCGGTCGGTCGCCTCGCTCATGGCGGAACGCATCGTCCCGACCCTTGAGCTGATGGGCCTCGGGCTGCTCATCGGCAACCTCTTCGCGCTGCTGTTCGGGATGATCCAGGCCTCGCGGAAGGGCTCGGTCGCCGACTACGGCCTCGGCACCGTGTCGCTGGTGCTCATGTCCACCCCGGCGTTCTTCCTCGGTATGGTCGCCATCTATGTCTTCTCGGCCCGACTGACCGTCCTCCCCTCCTCGCAGATGAGTACGCCCGGTGACGGCAGCGCGGTCGACCTCGCGCGCCACCTCGTGCTCCCCGTGCTGGTGCTCGCGGTGGTGCAGTGTGCGGTGATGACCCGCTACGTGCGCGTCGGCCTGCTGGAGGAGCTGTCCGGCGACTACGTGCGCACCGCGCTCGCCCAGGGTGCGACCCGGCGGCAGGCACGCCGCAAGGCGCTGCGCAACACGCTCGGCCCGCTCGTCACCGTCGTGATGATCTCGGTGCCGACGCTGCTCGGCGGCGCCGTGGTGCTCGAGGCGGTCTTCTCCTGGCCCGGCATGGGCTCGCTGGTGCTGGCGGCCATCGACTTCCGCGACTACCCGATCATCCTGGCCTTCGGCATGGTCGTCGCCCTGCTCGTCGTGCTCAGCAACTTCGTCGCCGACCTCCTCCTGTCGGTGCTCGACCCCAGAGTGAGGCTGCAGTGAGCGACCCCGCGATCGCCGGCGCCGACAACGCTGCGCGTGCCGCCCGGGCGGAGGTCACCGCCACTGACCCGGCCGCGGAGCGCTCCACCGCGGCCGAGTCGACCCGCAAGCCTCGCAGCCCGTCCGGGCTCGCGCTGCGGCGGTTCTGGTCCAACCTCGGCGCCCGGATCTCTGTCGTCGCGCTGCTGCTCATCGTCCTGACCGTCGCGGTGGGGCCGCTGCTCCTCGGCATCGACCCGGACGCGCAGAACCTCACCGCCAGCCGTCAGCCTCCGGGTAACGGGCACCTGCTCGGCACGGACCTGCTCGGCCGCGACGTCCTGGCCCGGCTGCTCGCCGGCGGCCGGGTGTCGATCCTCGTCGGCCTGGCCACCGCGGCGTCGGCGCTGGCGCTGGGCACGGTCATCGGCGTGGTCGCCGGGAGTACCGGGGGCCGCGTCGACTCACTGCTGATGCGCATCACCGACATCTTCATGGCCGTGCCCTCGCTGCTCGTCGTCATCGTCTGCGGCGGCATCCTGGGCCCCTCGATCGGCCTCCTTGTCGGCCTCATCGCCGCATTCGCGTGGCCCACCTCCGCCCGCATCGCGCGCTCGGTCGTGCTCACCGTGCGGGAGCTGGACTTCGTCAAGGCGGCCACGGCGGCCGGCACGCGACGCCCCACGATCATGCGCCGCCACCTGCTGCCCGCGGTCATCCCGCAGGTCACCGTGAGCGGGGCGATGCTCGTCGCGACCGCCATCCTCTCCGAGGCGGCGCTGTCCTTCCTCGGCCTCGGTGTCGTTCCACCGCAGGCCTCCTGGGGCAACCTGCTCCAGAGCGCCCAGTCGTTCACGGTCATCTCGTCGATGCCGTGGCTGTGGCTGTCACCGGGTCTGGCGATCATCCTCACGTCGGTGTCGGTGATCTTCATCGGCGACGGCATGCGCGACGCCCTCGACCCGAAGGCCAGCCGGTGAGCCTGCTGGAGGTCCGCGACCTCAGCGTCGAGTTCGACACCCTCGACGGGCCGGTGCACGCGGTGCGTCACCTGTCGTTCTCGCTTGAGTCGGGCGAGGCGCTCGGGATCGTCGGCGAGTCGGGGTCCGGCAAGACCGTGTCGGTGCTGACGCTGATGCGGCTGCTGCCCGGCAACGCGCGGGTCACCGGAGGGCAGGTCCTCCTCGACGGCACCGACGTCCTGCGGCTCTCCGAGCACCAGATGCGCGCCGTACGCGGGCGACGGGTCAGCATGGTCTTCCAGGACCCGATGACCGCCCTCAACCCCGTCGAGAAGATCGGCACCCAGGTCGGCAACACCGTGTCGTACCACGACCGTGCGGCCACCCGGCAGCAGATCCGGCGCCGGGTCGTCGAGACGCTGGAGTCGGTGGGCGTCCCCGGCGCCGCGCGCCGCTGCGACCAGTACCCGCACCAGTGGTCCGGCGGGATGCGGCAGCGCGCCGTCATCGCCATGGCCCTCATCAACGAGCCCGAGCTCATCGTCGCCGACGAGCCAACGACCGCGCTCGACGCGACGGTGCAGGCACAGGTGCTCGATGTGCTGCGGCAGGCCCGGGCCGACCGCGGATGCTCGCTGATCCTCATCTCGCACGACCTCGGGGTCGTGCGCGAGGTCGCCGACGACGTCCTCGTGATGTACGCCGGCACGACCGCCGAGAACTGCGACCGGGAGACGATCTTCACCGACGCCCGGCACCCGTACACCCGGGCCCTGATCCGCGCGCGCCCCGGCTGGGGGCCGCGCACCGAGCGGCTGTTCACCATCGCCGGCCGCCCGCCGGACCTGCTCGACGTCCCGCAGGGCTGCCCCTTCGAGCCGCGCTGCACCGAGTCGCAGGGGCTGCCCGCGTGCCGGACCACGGTGCCGTCACTTCTCCACGTCGGCCCCCGGCACGTGGCCGCGTGCCACCGCGCCCGCGAGCTCGACAACCTCGCCGCCCTGGAGCCCGTGACGGCGGACGGAGGAGCGACATGACAACCGGCACGACAACCACCCCGCACGACGCCACGACGACACCCGACTCGGCCGCCCGCGTGCTCGACGTCAGTGATCTCAAGGTGCACATCCCGGTGCGGCTGGGCCTACGCAAGGCGACGGTCAAGGCCGTCGACGGCGTCAGCTTCTCGGTCGACCGCGGCCGCACCCTCGGCGTCGTCGGTGAGTCGGGGTGCGGGAAGTCGACGACCGCGCGAGCGGTGATGCGGCTGGAGGAGCCGTCCAGCGGCAAGATCCACCTACTGGGCGAGGACATCACCCACCTCTCGGGCGAGGCCATGCGCCGGATGCGGCGCCACTGCCAGATGGTTTTCCAGGACCCCTACTCCGCGCTCAACCCCCGGCTCACCGTCGGCCAGATCGTCGCGGAGCCCATGCAGGCCCAAGGAATGGCCCGCGACGCGATCGCCGCCCGGGTCGAGGAGCTGCTCGAGCTCGTCGGTCTCCAGCCGCGCCACCGGTACGCCTTTCCGCACCAGTTCTCCGGCGGACAGCGCCAGCGCATCGGCACGGCGCGCGCCCTGTCGACGCACCCCGAGGTGCTCATCCTCGACGAGCCGGTCTCCGCGCTCGACGTGTCGGTGCAGGCACAGGTGGTCAATCTGTTCCGCGACCTGCAAGAGCAGTTCGACATGGGGATGGTCTTCATCTCCCATGACCTGTCCGTCGTCCGGCACGTCTCCGACGACGTCGTCGTCATGTACCTCGGTCAGATCGTCGAGCGCGGCCCCGCCGAGCTGGTGCTGAGCACCCCGCACCATCCCTACACCGAGGCCCTCATCTCTGCGGCGCCCGGCCAGGACGACGCCGGCGGGCGCCGGGAGCGCATCGTCCTCACCGGCGAGGTGCCCTCCCCCGTCAACCCGCCCAGCGGCTGCCGGTTCCGGTCACGCTGCTGGAAGGCGACGGCCGAGTGCGAGCAGACCCCGCCACTGGCCGTCCCCAAGGGCGGCAGCCACGAGGTCGCCTGCTTCCACCCCAAGGTCTGACCAGGCCCGGGGCCGCACGGCTCAGACCGCGGTGGAGCGACCGGTGACGTAGGTGGTAAGGCGACCGACGGGGCCGAGGTCGGCGACCATGACGTCGCCGTCAGTCAGGAAGGTGCCCGTCGTCGCCCCGACGCCCGCGGGCGTACCCGTGAGGATGACGTCGCCCGGCTGAAGCGTGAACAGCCGCGACGCGAACGCCACCAGCTGGCGGCAGTCGTGGATCATGTCGGCCGTCGAGCCGTCCTGCTTCAGCTCGCCGTTGACGGTCAGCCGCACCGGGAGCTTCTGCGGGTCGGGCACCTCGTCGGCGGTGACGATCCACGGGCCGATGGGGGCGGCCCCATCGGACCACTTCCCCTCCAGCCAGTCGAAGAACCCGGCCCACGCGTTGCCGTCGCGGTCGTAGCCGACGGCGAGCGAGCGCAGTGAGATGTCGTTGCTCGCCGAGTACCCGAAGACGTGGTGGAGCGCCCGGTCCTCGGGGATGGCGCGACCGCCAGTGCCGATGACGACGCAGAGCTCGACCTCCCAGTCGGCGGCCGCCGAGATCTCGGGGATCTCGTAGGTCGCGCCGTCGCCGATGACCGAGGTCGCCGGCTTCATGAACAGCTTCGGCGAGACGCGGGTGGGGTCGACGCGCTCGCCCCCGCCCTCGACGATGTGCTCCTGGTAGTTCGTCGCCACGCACAGCACCTTGGGCGGGGCGAGCACCGGCGCGAGGACGGTCAGGTCCTCCCACGCGTACGACGCCCGGGCGTGGCCGTCGGCGGGCTCGGCGCCCGAGACGATGGCGAGCAGGTCACCGTCGCCGAGGTCCTCGACGCGGGCGCCGTCGTCGACGACCCGGCCGTGGCCCACCGTTCCGTCGGGTCGCCGGTATGTGCTGAGGCGCATGAGTCTCCTTGCGGGATGGGCAACTCGGAGTCGGTTAGCGGCGGGGCAGCGCGTCGTGAGCGACGAGCTCGCGCACCGCGTCGGCGGCTGCGTCGACCGTGCGGTCGATGTCGCCCTCGGTGAAAGCCCCCGAGACGTGCATCCGCTTCATGGGGATGGGGAGCATGAGGAAGCCCCGGTCGATCATCGCGCGGTGGAACGCGCGGCTGGCGTCGCCGTCGTTGGCCATGAGGTCGCGGTAGCCGTGCGCCTCGCCGGGGATGAAGTACGTGGTGAAGGTGCCGCCGAACCCCTGGATGCGCGCGGCCACGCCGGCGTCGTCGAAGACGCCCTGCAGCCCGGTGCGGACCCGCTGCCCCAGCGCGTGGGTGCGCTCGTAGAACTCCGGGTGCGCGGACAGGTAGTCGATGGTGGCCAGCCCGGCCGCACAGGCGACGGAGTTGCCGTTGAAGGTACCCATGATCGCGACCTGGCCACCCAGGGACGGCTCGGCCTCGAGCATCACGGAGGCCGCCCCACCGACCCCACTCACCGCGTACCCGTTGCCCATCGCCTTGCCGAAGGTGGTGAGGTCGGGGGTGACGCCGGCGATGGACTGGAAGCCACCGAGCGCGTGCCGAAACCCGGTGATGACCTCGTCGAAGATCAGGAGGCTGCCATGCGCCGCGGTGAGGGCGCGCAGGCCCTCGAGGTAGCCCCTCGCCGGCAGCAGCGCGCCGACGTTGTGCGGGATGGGCTCGACAATGACGCCCGCGATCTGGTCGGAGTGCTCGTCGAAGAGCGCGGTGAGGGAGTCGAGGTCGTTGTACTCGGCGATGAGCGTCGCCTCGAGCGCCTCCGGGAGGATGCCGGCCGACAGCGGGTCCATGCCGTAGGCGCGGTCGGGCGGGGAGATGACGTTGCGGGCCACCGCGTCCGACCAGCCGTGGAATCCGCCCTGGACCTTGACGAGCAGCCGCCGGCCGGTATGCGCGCGGGCGATGCGGACCGCGTACGCCACCGCCTCGCTGCCGGTGGTGACGGTTACCATCCGCTCGATGCTGGGCACGATGCCCACGACGGCCTCAGCGAGGCGCACCTCCAGCGTGCTGGTGCCCCAGCCCGTCAGGTCCGGCTCGGTGCGGATCGCGTCGATGACCGCGCCGTCGATGAGCGGATCGTGGTGGCCGAGGAGGATCGCCCCGAACGCCGCGTGGTAGTCGAGGTAGCGCTTGCCGTCAAGGTCCGTGACGAACGCCCCGTCGGCCGCGGCGATGGTCAGGGGGTCACCGTTGGCGCGGGTGGCGGAGTTCACCCCGCCGGCGACGACGTGCTCGGCGCGCGCCGCCATCTCGGCGAGATCGGCGGGGATCTCGGTGGTCATGCGTCGGCTCCCTGTGGTCGGTAGGCGATGGCGTCGACCTCGACGCGGACGTCGGGGTGCCCGAACGCGACGACGACGGTGGTGCGGGCCGGGCGGGTGGCGCCGAGACGCTCGGCGTAGAGCGCGTTGAAGCGAGCGAACAGCGCGCCGTCGGAAAGCCAGGCTCCGACCTTGACGACGTCGGAGAAGGTCGCGGCGCCGGCCCTCAGGACGCCCTCGACGTTGTCCAACGTGATCGCCACCTCGCGGTCGAAGTCGCCGCGGTAGACGCTTCCGTCGGGCGCCGAGGCGACCTGGCCGGAGACGAAGAGGAAGTCGCCGGCGCGCATACCGGGACTGAGCGGCACGGCGGGCGGCGGAACGGCTTCAGGGAAGACCGCAGTCATGGACGGCTCCGGACGGTCGGAGTGGACGGGGTGGCTCGGCGCGGCGTGAGACGGAACGCCGTTTCAGGTGCCACCATATCCGCTCTCTCATCTGTGCGGAAGGTTGACGTGAAACTGTGTTCCGTGTAGGGATGAGCCCGTGCTGATCGACGTCCACACCCACGCCATGAACAGCTGTCACTGGGGGTCGGAGTGGGAGGACCACTGGCAGCCCGTCTACGGGCACGAGTGGGTCGACGTCACCCCCGAGGCGTACGCCGCGGCGATGGCCGAGGGGGGCGTCGACCTGTCCTTCGTCTTCGGGGTGACCGCCCGCTACGCGGGCATGGACACGCCCAACGAGTACATCGCCGAGTTCGTCCGGCGGTGCTCGAGCGACGTCATCGGGTTCATGGCGCTCGACCCGACCGACCCGGCCGCGCTGGAGCAGCTGCGCGACGGCGTCGCCCGCGGGCTGCGCGGTATCAAGTGCTACCCGGTGCTCGGCCTCTACGACGTGCGGGACGAGGCCCTCGACCCGTTCTACGAGGCGGCCACCGAGGCGGGACTGATCCTGCTCTGGCACATGGGTGCCTCGCCGTCGCCGATCGGCAAGCTCGAACTGTCCAACCCCCTGCTCGTCGACGAGGTCGCGCGCCGCCACCCGGGCCTGGTGCAGATCATCGCCCACCTCGGCCACCCCTGGCAGCGAGAGACGATGACGGTGGTCCGCAAGAACCGCCGGGTCTTCTCCGACATCTCCGCGCTCTGGGCTCGGCCGGCCGACGGCTACCGCGCGCTCGTCCGGGCCCAGGAGTGGGGCGTCGTCGACCGGATGCTGTTCGGCTCCGACTACCCCATGTGGACGCCGAAGCAGGCGGTCGACGGGCTGCGGGAGATCGCCGCCAACCGCATCGAGGGCATGCCGGCGGTGAGCAACGAGCTGCTCGACCACCTCCTGCACGGCGACCCGCGAGAGCGGCTCGGACTGTGACGGTCGACCTCAACGCGCTGCCGACGCCGTCCCTCCTGGTCGACGTCGAGCGCTGCGAAGCCAACATCCGGCGTGTGGCAGAGGCGTTCTCCGCCAAGGGTGTCGGGCTGCGCCCGCACATCAAGACGTCGAAGTGCCTCGAGGTTGTGGCGCGCCAACGGGACGCCGGCACTGATGGGTTCACCTGTTCCACGCCGGCCGAGGTGGAGGCGCTGGGGACCGCGGGGTTCACCGGGCTGCTGTGGGCGCACCAGCCGGTCGGGGCGGCCAAGGTCGCCTTCGCGGTCGGTGCCACGACGAGGTGGGACGTCACCCTCATCGCCGACTCCCTGGCGGTGGCCGGTCCGCTGTCGGCGGAGGCTGTCCGCCGGGGGGTGGAGGTCCGGCTCCTGCTCGACGTCGACACCGGCCAGCACCGCACCGGGGTGTCCCCGGACCAGGCCGTCGACGTGGGTCGCGAGATCGACGCGCTGCCGGGGCTGCGGCTCGTCGGCGTGCTCACCCATGAGGGCCACCTCGGCGGCTACGGTCCCGACCGATCGGGGCTGGAGACAGCGGGGCGCGGGGTCGGCTCGATGCTGTCCGGCGTCGCGACCCGGCTCCGGGAAGCGGGCGTCGCCGCCGCCACCGTGTCGGTCGGGTCGACCCCGGGGATGACCACGGCTCCGTATGCGCCGGGCGTCACCGAGGGACGGCCGGGCACCTACGTCTACTTCGACGCGAACCAGGTCCGGCTCGGCAGCGCGACCGTCGGCCAGTGCGCGCTCACCGTGCTCGCCCGAGTGGTCTCCCACCAGCGGGACGGCCACGCCATCATCGACGCCGGGCTCAAGGCCATGAGCTCCGACTCGCTGTCGGCTGAGGTCGGCGCCGGCCTCGTGTGCGACGTCGACGCGACACCGCTACCGGGCGTGACCTTCCCGACCGCAAACGAGGAGCACGGGTTCCTCGGGGGCGCGCGCGTCGACCGCCTCGGAGTAGGTGACCTCGTCCGGATCATCCCCAACCACGCGTGCGGAACGACCAACATGTGGAGCAGGCTGCACGCTCTATCCGGTGACTCCGTGGACGTCTGGCCAATCGTGGCGCGCCACTGAGCGCACGTCACTCAGTGCGACGTCACCAAAGGTCGGCACGTATGCATGCACGCTGCCGACGCCATCCAGGGCGGACGAGCGGCATGAGCCCCAGGGTCGCCGCTCGGCCTTGCCGCCACTGTCGAGCTTCGGGTGGCTGGACCCAGGTCCCCTTGTGGCCCGACCTGCTTGCCAAGGTGGTCAGAGCCGCTGCCGGTCACATTGACCGACCGGTCAACACCGCCCGCTACGACAGCCGGTCGAACCGCTCTCACGTCGCCGCCGTCGGGGCGGGACGTGCGTGACGCGACAGCGGGTTCGAGGCCCCGGCCGGTTGCCTCCAGCCTGCCCGCGGCGCCACACGCGCTCAAGCGCTCGGGTGAACCCTCACGTAGCCACGTCGGCTGGGCGCCTCGGTCCCATTCGGGCTGGGGATGGACGTCGAGTCGAAGCACGCGCGCCCTCTGAGCCTCCGGCACCGGCTCGGAGGGATGCCCCAGGGGATCCCACCCGCTCGGATGGTCTGAGCGAACGTGCCGGCGATGTCGGAGCGAACCGCGCGACCCCGCCGCGTTGTGCGCGCCACCACCCGCTGAGGAAGGTCAGGTGTTCGCGCGCAGGTAGCGCCCGAAGTGCGGCACGGTGAAGGCGATCCGGCCGCGCTCCCCGGAGTAGATCAGCCCCTTCTTGAGTAGCGCGTCGCGGGCCGGAGAGAGGGACTGCGGCCTGCGGTCGAGGTGCGAGGCCACCGCGGCCGTCGCCACCGACTCGACGTCGCCCACCGCGGAGTCGCCGGATCCCTCGGACTCATCCACCACGGCCGCCTCGGCCATCGCCCGCAGGTACTCGCGCTCCGCCGGTGTGGCCCGCTCGTAGCGCGAGCCGAAGAACCCGACCCCCAGCTCAGCCTCGGCCTCCGGAGCCGCTACACGCACATCGTCAACGGTGATGGGGGATGACGCCGCCGCGTCCCACACTGCCTTGCCGTAAGCCTGGACGAAGTAGGGGTACCCGGCAGTCACGGCGTACATCTCGGCTAGCGCTCCGGGCGTGAAGTCCACCCGCTCCTCGCGCGCCGGCGAGGTGAGGGCGAGGTCGGCGGCGGCGCGGTCCAGGCGGTCGATGCGGGTGTAGCGGAACAGGCGCTCGCTGTAGGACTTGCTAGCGCTGAGCACCGTTGGCAGATGCGGCAACCCAGCGCCGACCACGACCACCGACAGGCGGTTCTGCGAGATCTCGTGGCACGCGGCGCAGAGCGCCGAGACGTCCTCGGGGCCGAGGTCCTGCATCTCGTCGACGAACACCGCGATGCCGCGGCCGAGGTCGGCGGCCAGCCCGCCCACGTCCGTGAGCAGCTCGACGAGGTCGATCTCCATGTCTCCGGAGTCGGCCCGGCCCGTCGTGGCGGGGACGTCGATCCCGGGGTTCCAGCGCTCCCGCAGCTTGGTGCCAGGCACGTCCCGGGCCGCGAAGGCCTTCAGCGTGCCGAGCACGTCCTGCGGCTGCGCGTGGCCGAGCTCGCGGATCGCCATGTGCAGCGCGGCGGCGAGCGGTCGGCGTAGCCGCTGGTCGGGGCGCGCCTCGAGCTTGCCGGTCCCCCAGTCGGCCCGGACCGCGGATGACCGCAGCGCGTTGAGCAGCACGGTCTTACCGACACCGCGCAGCCCGGTGAGGACGACCGACCGCTCGGGTCGCCCTCTGGCCACCCGCTCCAGCGTGACGTCGAACGCAGTGAGCTGCTCGTTGCGGCCGGCCAGCTCAGGTGGCCGCTGGCCGGCGCCAGGGGCATACGGGTTGCGCACCGGGTCCATGATCGGACTGTATGCGCCTGTCTACCCTCCGCCCGAGATTGGCGCAGAGAGCACCAGACGTGTCGCGACCGCAAACCGGTTGGTGCCTGTCTGCCCTGGGTGAGAACGTCTGGCCATGGCCTCACACACGAGCAACTTCTGCCTCGACGCCGCCGACCCTTACGCCCAGACCATGTGGTGGAAGGAGGTCCTCGACGACTTCACCCTGACCGACGACGACCAGCACCCGGGCGACGATGAGTGCGGACTGGAGGGTCCAGACGGTCGGTACCTGCTGTTCCTCAAGGTGCCCGAGCCCAAAACCGTGAAGAACCGGATGCACGTCTGCCTCCGCCCCAGCGACCGGAGCCGCGACGAGGAGGTCGAGCGGCTGCTCGAGCTCGGCGCGACGATGGTCAACGACCTCAGGAAGCCCGATCGGGGATGGGCGGTCCTCGCAGACCCGGAGGGCAACGAGTTCTGCCTGCTCATGCGCGAGTCGGACCACCCGGCCGAACCCGAACCGGAACCCGGACCGGAGCCCGAGCCCGACGAGGCGTAGGGCTGTTCAGAGCGGCGCCGTCTCGTTCAGGCCGGCACTGTGTCTGTCCGCCGGTGAGTGGCGCACCCTGACGTGCCCGTTCGTCGGTGGCCGCGAGCCAGAGGAACACCGGCGGGAGGGCCACCTCGATGACGGTCCGCACGCGATCACCATCGTCGCGGGCACGTGCCTCGGAGGACCGCCCGCCTGACGCTCGACCACGACTCGGGGAGTCTCGCGGTCGGCACCGGCGCTGCGGCGTGGTGCCGGCCACGAGCCAGTCGGGGGTCGAGCCGCCTACGGTGGAGCGCATGACGACGAGGTCACAGACCACCGGGACCACCGGGACCACCGAGACCACCGAGACCACCGGGAGCGCCGAGACCACCGGGAGCGCCGAGACCACCGAGGCCGTGGCCGCGCTCTTCGAGGCGCTGTCCCGGACCATCCCCGCGCAGCGGCTCATCACCGACCGCGACGTCGTCGCCAGCCTGTCGGCCGACGACGCGGAGTGGGCACCGGTCGGTCAGGCCGCGCTTGTTCTGCGCGCTCGCAGCGAGGCCGAGGTCGCCGAGGCGGTGCGCATCTGCGCCGACCTGCGCGTGCCCGTTGTGCCCCGTGGCGCCGGCACCGGCCTGTCCGGAGGCGCCAACGCCGTCGACGGGTGCCTCGTCCTCGACCTGTCGAAGATGGACGAGGTCGTCGAGATTGACGGCGACAACCTCGTCTGCGTCGTCCAGCCGGGCATCGTCAACGACGATCTCAAGGCGATCCTGCACGAGCAGGGTCTCTGGTACCCGCCCGACCCGGCCAGCGCCCCCTGGTCGACGATCGGCGGCAATGTCGCCACCAACGCCGGCGGGCTGTGCTGCGTCAAGTACGGCGTGACCCGTGACTACGTCCTGGGTATGCGGGCGGTCATGGGCGGCCCGGCCGGCTACGGCAACGTCGTCCGCCTCGGCCGACGAACGGCCAAAGGCGTTGCCGGCCTTGACATCTCCGGTCTCATGGTCGGCTCGGAGGGCACCCTGGGCATCGTCACCGAGGTGACCTTGCGGCTGCGGCCGGCGCCGAAGGGGACGCCGCGCACCATCGTCGGCGCGTTCGGCAGCCTGGTCGACGCCGGACGGGCGGTGGCTGCGGTGACCCGCCGCGGACTTACGCCATCGGCCCTCGAGCTGCTCGACCGCGAGTGCCTCCAGGCGGTCGAGGACTGGAAGCACCTGGGTCTCGAGGCCGATGCGCAGGTCCTGCTGCTCGCCCGGGTCGACACCCCGGGCGAGGGTGGCGCGGACGAGGCTCGCGCGGTCGCCGCCGCCTTCGAGGAGGGCGACCCGCTCTGGGCGCTGGAGTCCAGCGACGACGCGGAGGCGGAGACGCTCTTCGCCGCCCGACGACTGGCATACCCGGCGCTGGAGCGGCTCGGCCCGGTGCTCACCGAGGACATCTGCGTCCCCCGGTCCGCGCTGCCGACCATGCTGGGGATGCTCGTCGAGATCGCCGCGCGCCACGGGGTGCGCATGGCGACCATCGCCCACGCCGGTGACGGCAACCTCCACCCCCTGCTGCTCACCCCGCCCGGGGACGACGGCGCCCGCGAGGCGGCCCAGGCGGCGTTCGAGGAGATGCTCGACGGCGCGATCGCGTTGGGGGGCACGGTCACCGGGGAGCACGGGGTCGGCCTGCTCAAGCGGGCCGGCATGGAGCGCGAGCTCGACCCCCGCAGCCTTGCGGTGCAGCGTGCGGTCAAGCAGACCCTGGATCCGCTGAACATCTTCAACCCCGGCAAGGTGCTCTGACCGGGCCTTCGGACATCCGTCGACCTCGAGCTAACGTCGCGCCATGCTGAGCGTCGCCCTGGACGGGGTCCAGACCGCATACGAGCTGACCGGGACGGGACCGGTGCTCGTCGTGCCCGAGGTGAATGTCGGTTGGTCGGCATACGGGCTGGAGCCGCTCGCGGAACGGTTCACCGTGGTGGCGGTGAGCCCGCGCGGCTTCATGGGCAGCGGACGGCTGGCGGCCGAGGACTACTCGGCGGGGCAGATCACCGGTGACATCGAGCGGGTGCTCGACCATCTCGGAATCGGGTCGTATGCGTTGCTGGGCTACTCGCTGAACGGTGCCGTGGCGTCGTACCTCGCCCTGGACAACCCCCGGGCGCAGGCGGTCGCGTGCGGAGGGTTTCCCACGACGGCCTCCTACGCCGGGTTCGCCGAGGGCCGGCGCCAGCAGCTGGCCGAGCGGCAGCGCGACCCCGAGGTGTGGGCCGAGACCCTCGCCGCACTGGATCCGGCTGCGCTCGTGGCGTTCTGGGACACGGTCGACGCACTACCCCCGGCCGAGCTGGTGGCCGGTCTCGGCTGCCCCGTGTGGTCGTGGTGGGGAGGCGCCGACCCGCTGTTCACACCGTTCGGAGGGGTGGCGGCGCACCGCACCGCGATCGAACGGCTCGGGCTGCCCTACCGCGAGCTGCCCGGCCTCGACCACGACCAGGCTCTCGTCCAGAGCGGCCGGCTGCTGCCCGAGCTCACCGCCTGGCTGGAGTCGGTGCTCCGCTGAGCCGTCCGACCGCGCCCGGGTGCCGACTACTCCCCCGCCGCCGCCCGCGCCTCGGCCCCGGTCTCGCCCTCGTAGCCGCCGTCGTCACCGGCCACCCGCCCGACGAACTCCTCGTTGGGAGTGGTGCCGGTCGTGCTGTTCTGGTCCGGTGCGCCGGGTTGTTCGACGCCGCCCTCGTCGCGGGACAGCGCCTGCGCGTCGTCGGGGGTGATGTCGCGCTCGAAGCCCTTGTTGTCGGTCATGCCTCACCCATACCCCAGCCTCGACCCGTCGACGCGCTTGCACCCCGAGAACTACAGCGCGATCG
>JALZBI010000409.1 GCA_030947565.1 Actinomycetota bacterium | reverse complement strand
GTCGGGGGGTATGCCGGGCCGTCGCCGGTCGTGCTGGGTGAGACCTCAGGCGTTGGCGGGCTCCGCCGGAGCCGAGGCCTCTGAGTCAGCCGAGCCGTTCTGCCCGTCGCTGTCGGCCATGACGGCAGCGAGGGAGAGCTTGCCGCGCGGGTCGACCTCCTTGAGCTCGACCTGCACCTTCTGGCCGATCTTGAGGACGTCGTCGACGTTGTCGATCCGCTTGCCACCGACGAGCTTGCGCACCTCGGAGATGTGCAGCAGGCCGTCCTTGCCGGGGGTGAGGGAGATGAACGCGCCGAAGGTCGTCGTCTTGACGACGGTCCCGATGAAGCGCTCCCCGACCTCGGGCATCTGCGGGTTCGCGATGGCGTTGACGGCCGCGCGAGCCGCCTCGGCCGAGGCTCCGTCGGCCGCACCGATGTAGACGGTGCCGTCGTCCTCGATGGAGATGTCGGCGCCGGTGTCGTCCTGGATCTGGTTGATCATCTTGCCCTTCGGGCCGATGACCTCACCGATCTTGTCGACGGGCACCTTCACCGTGATGATCCGCGGGGCGTACTGCGACATCTCGTCGGGCACGTCGATGGCCTCGGCCATGACGTCCAGGATGTGCAGCCGGGCCTCGCGGGCCTGGGTCAGCGCGCCGGCGAGGACCGACGCGGGGATGCCGTCGAGCTTCGTGTCGAGCTGGATGGCCGTCACGAACTCCTTGGTGCCGGCGACCTTGAAGTCCATGTCGCCGAACGCGTCCTCGGCGCCGAGGATGTCGGTGAGCGCGGCATACTTCGTCTCCGACTCCCCGGCAGCGTTCTTCACCTCGTCGGACACCAGGCCCATGGCGATACCCGCGACCGGGGCGCGCAGCGGCACACCGGCGTTGAGCAGCGACAGGGTGGACGCGCAGACCGAGCCCATCGACGTGGAACCGTTGGAGCCCAACGCTTCCGACACCTGGCGGATCGCGTAGGGGAACTCCTCCCGCGTCGGCAGCACCGGCATGATGGCCCGCTCGGCGAGCGCACCGTGACCGATCTCGCGCCGCTTCGGCGACCCCACGCGGCCGGTCTCGCCGGTGCTGTAGGGCGGGAAGTTGTAGTTGTGCATGTAGCGCTTGCGCGTCACCGGCGACAACGTGTCGAGCTGCTGCTCCATCTTGAGCATGTTCAGCGTGGTGACGCCCATGATCTGGGTCTCGCCGCGCTCGAAGATCGCCGAGCCGTGCACCCGGGGCAGCACCTCGACCTCGGCCGACAGCGCGCGGATGTCCCGCAGACCGCGGCCGTCGATGCGGACGCCGTCCGTGAGGATGCGCTGGCGGATGAGCTTCTTCTGCACCGACCGGTACGCGGCGGACAGCTCCTTCTCACGACCACTGAACTGGCCCTCGAGGGAGCCCTTCATCCCGGTTTTGATCTCGTCGAGCCGGTCCTCGCGCTCCTGCTTGCCGGCGATCTGAAGCGCCTGCTCCAGGTGGGCCGACGTGGCCTGCTCGACCGCGGCGTACGCGTCGTCCTGGTAGTCGAGGAAGACGGGAAAGTCCTCCACCGGCTTCGCGGCGTCGGCGGCGAGGTCGGACTGCGCCTTGCACAGCTGGGCGATGAACACCTTGGACGCCTCGAGGCCCTGGGCGACGACGTCCTCGGTGGGAGCGCCCGCGCCCTGGTTCTTGACCAGGTCCCAGGTGAAGTCGGTGGCCTCGGCCTCGACCATCATGATGGCTATGTCACTGTCGTCGTCTCCGTCCTTACCGGGGACGACCCGGCCGGCGACGACCATGTCGAAGACCGACTTCGGGGTGTCGGAGAAGTTCGGGAAGGCGACCCACTGACCCTCGATGAGGGACACGCGCACCGCGCCGATCGGGCCGGAGAACGGCAGACCCGAGATCTGCGTCGAGGCGCTGGCCGCGTTGATGGCGACCACGTCGTACTGGTGGTCGGGGTTCAGCGCGAACACCGAGATGACGACCTGGACCTCGTTGCGCAGACCCTTCTTGAAGGTCGGGCGCAGCGGGCGGTCGATGAGCCGGCAGGTGAGGATCGCGTCGGTGGAGGGGCGACCCTCGCGGCGGAAGAACGAGCCGGGGATCTTGCCGATGGCGTACATGCGCTCTTCGACGTCCACCGTGAGGGGGAAGAAGTCGAACTGGTCCTTGGGCTGCTTACCGGCAGCCGTCGTGGACAGAAGCATCGTGTCGTCGTCGAGGTAGGCGGTGACGGCGCCGCCGGCCTGCCTCGCGAGGCGGCCGGTCTCGAACCGGATGGTGCGGGTGCCGAAGCGGCCGTTGTCGATGACGGCTTCGGCGAAGGTGATCTCTGGACCCTCCATGGGTCCTCCATTTCTCTATCAGTGCGCCCGGTGCATCGTCGTTGTGCCCGGGGCTTCTCATGCGAGAGGGCGGCCGCCGCTGGTTGAAAGCGGGGGCCGCCCTGTCACAGGAAACCTAGCGGCGCAGGCCGAGGCGCTTGATCAGCGCCCGGTAGCGGCCGATGTCGGTGGCCTCGAGGTAACGCAGCAACCGGCGGCGCCGGCCGACCAGCAGGAGCAGGCCGCGACGGCTGTGGTGGTCGTGTCGGTGCGTCCGCGAGTGCTCGGTGAGGTCTTTGATGCGCTGGGTGAGCAGCGCGATCTGGACCTCGGGGGAACCGGTGTCGCCCTCGCTGGTGGCGTGCTCGGTCATGATCTTCTGCTTGACGTCAGCATCCAAAGGCATGGGCGACCGACTCCTTCTGTGTCTCGTTGCGCGGTGCGCCAGGGCAGATCCACCTGGGCTCTACGAATCCGCGGCCGTTCGACGGCAACCCCAGAATAACAGGGGCCGAGATCGCACCCTAATCCGCGCCTCGATGCCTCGAGGTGGCCGATCGGCCACGAATCGTGGGCGGCGGGGGGCGCACGGCCCGGTTCGTGGCAGAACAGCCA